>QAKS01000065.1 GCA_003343685.1 Clostridiales bacterium
GTTCAGTCTTTATAGCGCTCCTTGCCCATATAAAACAGCGCCAGCGTACCCGGACCGGAGTGAGAGCCGATGACGGGGCCGGTATAGTGAATGGCGACTTCCTTGATGGTGGGGAAGCTTTCCAAAACCTTGGCCTTTAAGAATTCGGCATCGTCAATACAGTCGCCGTGGCAAATAAACACAGTTTGGCCATCGGGATTCTTGATATCCATTTGCATATGCTCAACCATGGTAAGAATGGATTTTTTGCGGCCGCGTACCTTGAAGTGGGGAATCAGTCTGCCGCGGTCATCCACGTCCATGACGGGCTTGATTTTTAACATAGAGCCGAAAAATGCGGATGCACGGGAAAGCCGTCCGCCCCGGCGCAGATGGTTCAAGTCGTCTACGGTAAACCAGTGAATCAGATTCAGTTTATTGGCCTCCACCCATTCGGCAACTTCCTCTATGGTTTTGTCTGCATCGCGCATGTTTACGGCGTAGTCAACGAGCAGGCCCAGACCGCGGGAGGCGCACAGACTGTCTATGACGTAAATTCTTTTCTCGCCAAACTCTCCGTTCATCTTGTCGGCTACATTTTTTGCGTTTTGATAGCTGCCGGACAGCGCGGAAGAAAACTCTATATGAAGAAGGGGAAGCCCTCCGGCTATGGCACTTTTAAAATATTCCTCATAGGCTTCGGCGTTGATCATGCTTGTAGTAGACGGCTCGCCGGCGCGTACTTTGGTATAGAAATCGGTATAGGACATGGAATGGCCGAAATCATCCGGGTATTCCTTGCCCTCGATCAGAAATGTAAAGGGAAGGCACACAATATTGTGCTCTTTGGCGTAGCTTTCGGTCAGATCCGCACAGGAACTGGTGGAAAGGATAAATTTACTCATCGTCGTTCTCCTTCAGATGTTTTATATAATTATTTTGATGCTCAAACTATTTCTTTATTCTACATTATATAAAATATGGAAATAAATTTCAAGGGGCATATTGAGCAGGGTGCGGAAAAGAGGAGAAAAGGCCGTCATATATATTTTTTAAGGGTGTTGTTAAGCAAATAAAAGGGGAATGCGTTTTGCAAAAAAACATTCAAGCAGCCTAAAAACGGGAAAAAGTGCAGAAAAAACTGCAATTTGAGAGATGCAATATTTCATTTTTCTATTGTCATTTCAGAAAACATGTGGTAAAGTAAAATAGTATGAGTTTTAAATATGATTCGAAGGATGGGTATTGGTTATGAAGATTTCGAAAAAGGTTGCCGGTATAGCGCCGTCTCTGACGCTGGGCATAGACGCCATGTCCAAAGACATGAAAAAGAGAGGGATGGATGTAGTCGGCTTTGGCGCGGGAGAGCCGGATTTTGATACGCCGGAGTATATTAAGGATGCCGCCATTGAAGCGCTGCATGCGGGCAAAACGAAATATACCCCTGCCTCCGGTATGATAGAGCTGAAGGAGGCGGTCTGCGGAAGATATGAAAGGCGGTACGGCCTTTCCTATGACCCGGATCAGGTGGTGATTTCCAACGGAGGAAAGCACTCTCTTTATAACGTGATGCAGACGCTGCTGGATCCCGGCGACGAGGTGATTATCATAGCGCCGTACTGGCTGACCTATCCGGAGCTGGTGAAAATTGCGGACGGCGTGCCTGTATATGTAACGGGACGGGAGGAGGACGATTTTCAGCCGGCACTCGGAGATATTGAAGCGGCTGTGAGCGACAGGACGAAGGCGGTTATCGTCAACAGCCCCTCGAATCCGTGCGGATGCGTTTATAAGACGGGTACGCTGAAGGGAATCGCTGAAATTGCGAAAAAGTACGATCTGGCGATTATTTCGGATGAAATTTACGACGTGATGGACTATATGGGACAAGGCGGCACGATTGCAGGCGTAAGTGAGGATGCGAAAGAGCGGACGATTGTCGTGAACGGCATGAGCAAGGCCTATGCCATGACGGGCTGGCGGATTGGTTATACCATAGCGCCCAAGGCGTTTGCCAAGGCCATGGGCAGCCTGCAAAGCCAGATGACCTCAAATCCGTGTTCCATATCCCAGTGTGCCAGTGTGGAGGCACTGCACGACCATGCCGATCTGATTGAGAGGATGGTGGGTGTGTTTAAAAAGAGAAGCGAGATGATGTATGAGCTGATCAATGATATTCCGCTTCTGTCGTGCAGACAGCCGGAAGGCGCGTTCTATGCGTTGGTAAATATAAAGGAAGCCATCGGAAAGAAGTATCACGGGGAGGCAATCGACGGGTCTGTCAAGTTTGCAGAGCTGCTGCTCCAAAACGAGTTGGTGGCAGTCGTTCCCGGCGTGGCGTTCGGTGCGGAGGGCTACATCAGGCTGTCGTATGCTACGTCGGAAGAGAATATTGAAAAGGGCATTGGCAGGATTGCCGAATTCTGCCGGGAATTGGAGCGATAGATGGAAAAGGATCAAGAGAGAAACCTGCAATACGAGAGGACTAACCTGCTGCAGGAAAACGACTATGACTATACGCTGCAGGATGTGAAGGAGCCGGAGCTTTTTCGGGATATGTTTTCCTATGACGAGGTACCGAAGGTGCGTTTTAACCACAGGACGGTTCCTATGCACTTTCCGGATGAAATATGGATTACGGACACCACGTTCCGCGACGGACAGCAGGCCAGAACGCCGTTTACTGTACAGGAGATCATAGACCTGTATAAGATTATGCATAAGATCGGCGGAGAGAAGGGAATCATCCGCCAGAGCGAATTTTTTGTCTATACGGAAAAGGACAGAGAGGCGCTCCGAAAGTGCCAGGAGCTGGGGTACACCTATCCCGAAATTACCACATGGATCAGGGCCAGCAAGAGCGATTTTGCACTGGTCAAGAGCGTCGGTATTGAGGAGACGGGGATTCTGGTTTCATGTTCCGATTACCATATTTTCAATAAGATGGGGCTGACACGCGCTCAGGCCATGGATAAGTATTTGGGGATCGTAAAGGATGCGCTGTCTTACGGCATCAAGCCGCGCTGTCACTTTGAGGATATCACGAGAGCGGATTTTTACGGCTTTGTCATCCCGCTGGCAAACGAGCTGATGAAACTGATGCAGGAGAGCGGTATCCCGATTAAGATCAGAATGTGCGACACGTTGGGCTATGGCGTTTCCTACAGCGGGGCTTCCCTGCCGAGAAGCGTGCCGGGCATCGTCTATGGACTGCGTTTCTTTGCGGGTGTGCCGTCGGAACTGCTGGAGTGGCATGGGCATAACGACTTCTACAAGGTTGTGGGAAATGCGGCGACGGCTTGGCTTTATGGTGCGTCGAGCGTCAACTGCTCCCTGCTGGGGATAGGTGAGCGCACGGGCAACTGCCCGCTGGAGGCGATGGTGATCGAATATGCCCAGCTCAAGGGAACGGCAGACGGCATGGATTTACGGGCGATTACGGAGATGGCGGATTATTTCAGGACGCAGATCGACTACACCATCGGCGAGCGGACGCCCTTTGTAGGCAGGAACTTCAACTCTACCCGCGCGGGAATCCACGCTGACGGACTGATGAAGGATGAGGAAATTTACAATATCTTCAATACAGAGAAGATACTGGGCCGTCCGGCGGGCGTGATGATCGGAGAGCACAGCGGGCTGGCCGGTATTGCCCACTGGATTAATACCCATTTTATCCTGAAAGAGGGAGATGTGGAAATCGACAAAAAGCATCCGTTGGTTCAGGCGGTCAAGGACGCTGTAGACGCCCAGTATAAGGAGGGGAGAAACACTACCTTCTCCGATCTGGAACTGGAGACGATCATCAAGGATGTGGATGCGGATACCTATTTGGCGCTGATTCACCACAGAAAGAGTGTGACGAGCAGGCGGTGATGTGCGGTGCTGCGGGGAATATGACGAATACAGACGGAAACAGGCTGACAAAATACAGCGCTGTATCCGTCTTTTTTATGGCAAGCAGGGATGAGGCAAGGTTGACAACCCGAAAAAATGCTGCTATTTTAATTTAGTATATACTTAATTAAATGTAGAGGAAAAGAGAAATGGACGATGTGAAAATGATTCACAGTATTACGGAGCCGACGAGGTTTCGGATTTTGCGGCTTTTATTTGAGCATCATTACTGTGTACGCGCGCTTGCAAAAAAATTGGACATCAGCGAGTCGGCGGTGTCCCAGCATATGCGCATTTTGAGGGAGTGCGGCATTGTACACGGTGAGAAGATGGGATATCAGGTTCACTACAGGATTGAAAGGGAGCGGCTCACGAGACTGTTTGACGGCATGGCAGAACGTCTGTGTGCCTATCCGAAGGGCGGCAAAGTGACGGAGCAGTGTACCTGTGAATTTATGCCGGAATGTTTGTGCAGAGGAAAAAGGGCCTGAGGAGGAGAGCATGAAAAACGACTATCTGGTACAGAGAAAGCCGCTCATGGCTCTGCTCATCTTTGCGCTGCCTATGATTGCAGGCAATTTGTTTCAGCAGACCTATACCATGGCGGATTCTGCAATTGTAGGGCAATTTGTCGGGGAACGGGCGTTGGCGGCGGTGGGGGCCTCTTACGCGCTGACCAATATATTTATCTGTGTGGCTATCGGCGGAGGAATCGGGGCGTCGGTTATTGTGAGCCGGTATTTCGGCGCGAAGGCATATACGAAGATGAAGCTGGCCGTTTTAACGGCGCTGCTCTCCTTTCTTGCGGTCAGCATTGTCTTAGGAGGGGCGGGACTGCTGCTCTGTGGGGATATTATGGTTTTGCTGAACACGCCTGCCGACGTTTTAGGTATGGCGGTGGAGTACCTGAATATCTATTTTATCGGGCTGCCGTTTCTGTTTATGTACAATGTGATTTCATCCATGTTCAACGCTCTCGGAAAGTCGAGAATCCCTCTGTATTTTCTGATTTTTTCGTCAGTATTTAACGTTGCGCTGGATTTTGTTCTGGTCAGGAACTTCCAAATGGGGGTAACGGGTGTGGCATGGGCGACGCTGATCGCGCAGGGTATTTCGGCGGTGCTGTCCTTTGCGGTATTTTTGAAGGAACTGAAAAAGCTGCAATGCGGGCATACAAAGGCATTCAGCCGGGCAGAGCTTATGGCTATGACAAAAATCGCCCTGCCGTCTATTTTGCAGCAGTCGACGGTTTCCATCGGCATGATGTTGGTGCAGTCTGTGGTAAACGGCTTTGGGTCGCAGGTGTTGGCGGGCTTTTCGGCGGCAATGCGCGTGGAGGCGATTTATTCAGTTCCCATGGCAGCCATAGGCAATGCACTTTCGTCCTACACGGCGCAGAACATCGGCGCCGGCAGGCAGGAGAGGGTTGCGGCGGGATATCACGCCGCCAATGGGATGGTGTTTGTCTGTGCGGCTGTGACGTGTATCGTTCTGGAGTGTTTCTCACGAGAGATCGTGTCCATGTTCCTCGGGAAAAACGGGACGGCTGCGGCAATGGCTGTCGGAGAAGGGTATTTGACGTTTATCGGATGGTTTGCCGGACTGTTGGGCTTTAAAATGGCGGTGGACGGTGTGCTGCGCGGCGCCGGGGATGTAAAGCTGTTTACGGTGGCAAATTTGGTCAACCTGTTTATCAGAGTATTCCTATCCGTTATGCTGGCGCCCGAATTTGGAATTGCGGTCATCTGGTATGCCGTGCCGCTGGGCTGGACGGCAAACTGGATCATCTCCTTTTCGCAGTACAGGACAGGGAAGTGGCGGCGCATTTACTGTTCGGAGGGGGCAAAGAGGAACATCAAAACGGCGGAATAAAAGCCCTGCGGTTATCGCAGCTGTGGATCCGGATTGGACTCGTGTCTGTACGGTGCGGACGGATGAGAATTCAGATAATCATGAAAAAAGTCTCGGGCAGAGTCGGATAGCAGAAGGGAACAGATAAATTCTCCGATGAAATCCTCATAGGATTGCGAATAAATCCGCCCACCCAGGCGGTCCGCCGTTAATCTGTATTCGTTCAGAAGCCGGCTGTTCCATGCATCGGTCAGCTCTATTGTGATATGCACTTTTTCCATAGGTACCTCCTGTTGGTTATATTTTCAATTTTTTAATTTATAACAGACGATTCCTTTACACATTCTAACATAATCCAATGTTTTTTGGTAGCATACTACCAAAAAATAAAGAAAATCTTCTTTACAATGGATGATAGAAAAGGTGAAAGGATATAGCCGTGAAAGTCAGCGTGATAGGGCTTGTCGTCAGACAATGCAGGCTGGAAAGGGGATGGACACTGGAAGTTCTCAGCAGCTTTGCCGGGATTGACACCTCGCATTTGGCTAAAATTGAGAGAGGTGAATTTATACCGCATATTGATACATTTATAAAAATTGCTGAAGCACTGGGCATGAGACCTTCGCAGCTGATGAAAAAATGCGAAGATGAAGCGCAGTAGTTTGCAGAAGTTTTGCGGCATCCCCATATGTTTGGGGATGTTTTTCTATTGATCACAGGCAGAGTTTGTGCTCATTCCGGCAGGAGCGGCTGTTTTTGGCCGCATGTGTTTTGCAAAAATGGGGAAAACCGGTGGGACATACTGTAAAAATTGTGTAATAATGCAGGAGCGGAGCGCACCGCCGTTGATAAAAGCATAAAAAAGTGGTATACTTTCAATACTTGCGAAAGCGCGAAAGGAGAATGGCGATGGTCGACAGAAAACAGGTTGTGGACATTCTGGAAGAGGACGGAAAGACGAGCGACTCTACCATAGCGGCAATGCTGGGGGAGAGTGAAGAGGAAGTAAAAAAAGTAAGAGAGCAGATGGAAAAGGACAGGATAATTCTGCGGTACAGCGCGCTGATAAACTCTGAGGCGATGGGCGAAGAGGGGCATACGGAAGCTCTGGTAGAGCTGAAAATATCGCCTGAGCGCGATTTCGGTTATGACGAAATTGCAGGCAGGGTGGCAAAATTTCCGGAGGTGCAGGACCTGTTCCTCATGAGCGGCAGATACGATCTGTCTGTGCTGGTGCGGGCAAAAAGCATGAAGGCGATTTCTCAGTTTGTTTGGGAAAAATTGGCGGTGCTTGACGGCGTTGTGAGTACACAGACGCTGTTTATTATGCGCAAATATAAGGAATATGGGGAGACATTGAAGAGCGGAGAAAAGAGCGAAAGGCTGGTGGTCACGCCGTGAAGGATTACGTCTCAAAGATTGTAGCGGGCATCCCTCCGTCGGGCATCAGAAAATTTTTTGACGTGGCAAACGAGATTGAGGGGGCCATATCCCTCGGCGTGGGCGAGCCGGATTTTGTGACGCCATGGAATATACGGGAATCTGCCATTCACAGTATCGAAAGGGGATACACTCACTATACGTCGAATCACGGCATGATTGAACTCAGGCGACTTATCGCGGACTATTTGGAGGAGCGTTTCTGCCTGCATTATAATGCGGAGGATACGGTCATTACCGTAGGCGCCAGCGAGGCGTTGGACATTGCCTTCCGCGCCATACTGGATCCGGGCGACGAGGTGCTGGTGCCTGCGCCGAGCTATGTTTCCTATGAGCCGGGCGTGACGCTGTGCGGCGGCGTGGCGGTGCCCGTGCCAACCTATGAGAGAGACTGCTTCGCGCTGATGCCTGAGGAGCTGGAAAAGGCCATTACGCCGAAAACAAAGGCGATTGTGGTGCCGTATCCAAACAATCCGACGGGCGGCATTATGACGCGCGAGCAGATCGACGCAATTCTGTCGGTGATCAGAAAGTATGAATTGTTGATTCTGGCGGACGAGATATACGCGGAGTTGACCTATGGTGGGAGGCATGTCTCCATTGCGGAGGGCAATGAGGATATTACCGTGCTCATCAACGGCTTTTCCAAGGCTTTTGCCATGACAGGCTGGCGGCTGGGATATGCCACGGGGCCGAAGCCCATTATAGACGCCATGGTAAAAATTCATCAGTATACCATGCTGTGTGCGCCGATTATGAGCCAGAAGGCGGGCATTGAGGCGCTGGCCTATGAGAAAAACACGGGATACAAGCAGGTTGAGGATATGCGGCGCAGCTATAACCGGCGGCGCACCCTGATCGTGGAAAAACTGCGGGAGATGGGGCTTACCTGTTTTGAGCCGCGCGGCGCGTTCTACGCCTTTCCCAACATCACGGCTACAGGGCTTACTTCGGAGGAGTTCTGTACGAAGCTGCTGTATGACAAAAAGGTAGCGGTGGTGCCGGGTACGGCTTTTGGGGCATGCGGCGAAGGCTTTATTCGCTGTTCCTATGCTTCGTCGGTGGAGAACATTGTCGAGGCGATGAAGAGGATAAAAGAGTTTTTGGGAGAGCTGTAAGGAATATGGAAAAGGACATCAGGCTGATTGCGCTGGATATTGACGGAACGACGCTGACCAGCGACGCGAGAATACTGCCCTCGACTGTGGAGGCGATCAGGGCGGCTCATGCAAAAGGGATCGGAGTAACCATCTGCACGGGACGGAATTTCGGCTTTACCCGAGCAGTGAGAGAGGCGCTTGGAATCAAGCTGCCCATCGTATGTATGAACGGGGCTGTCGTACAGGACGCTCTTGTCACGTATGAGAGCAAGCCTATGGAAAAAGAAGCGGTGGACGCGGTATTCGACATTGCACAGGAGTGCTCTATCCCTGTTTTTGCGTTTGA
>QAKS01000060.1 GCA_003343685.1 Clostridiales bacterium
TCGTTACGCTGATAAATGTTTTTGTTTGCGATAAAACGGTTCATTTTCGGCCGAAGCGTGATGGTCTTGATGAGCGCCGCAACAATGACATGAAAGAGCGTGAGGGGAAATTCCGTTTCCGTTTTGTTTTTTTCGGCTAAATAGGCGTTGACGGGTTCCAAATCAATGCGCTCTGAAATATATGCCTCATTGTCACATCGGTTGGGATAGATCAGGGGGACAATGAAGTGCATTGAATCCAGATCACGCAAAAGAACGCCGTCTTTGCGGTCGCCGAGACGTCTTTTTCTTTTTTCCAAAATATAAGTCCTCCAAAATAATAAAAAATAATTAATATATCTCATTATACGATAACCGGGCAAAAAAATCCATACCCGCACAGATATTGGGTGCAGTAAGAAACAAAAGCCCGCAAAAACCGCATTGGCGTCAAAAGTGCAGGTCAGATTATTGATCCATCCGCATATGAGGGACAAGTAAATATTGACGGAGAAGAGATGATGTTGTATACTTAATATAGTAAATTTTATTCAGCTTTGGTTTCTTCACGCAACACACAAATAGTTACCATTCAGGACGCGCTGCGATCCGCAGCGGATTTGTAACAAAATCATTCGAGCGCTGTATCGCAAAAGCAACGGATTACGCAGCTCTGCGGAGCGGAAGCGAAACAGGGATCACTCAATCAGGATCAAAAAAAGACGAATACAGCGAATGTGCAGACGGATTTGACAAAAGAGAAGGAGGCGAGTCCGTTGGGCAGTGAACGAACGGCAAGGCATTTGGCAAAAGCGCTTCGGGCGAGAGCCTGAGAAAGGAAGGAGAAATGAAATTTGTAAAAATTTTGATTCCCGTCGTATGTATCGTCATGTTGATGTCTCTGTGTGTGGCGGGCGCGGCGCAGGTGCGGTATAACAATACCGTAGCGCCGGGCACTTCCATAAAGGTCAACCCTACGACAAAGAAAACGGGAGGCCAATACGCGACCTGTATGCACAATAAAACGACACCGGCAGGCGACAATTATTTTCACTTTGCCTGCACGAATGCAAGCAAAAAAAGAGTGAGTGCGCTTAAAAAAGTGGCTTCCTCGGGACTGTATAGCTCAAAATTCAATACCGGCGAGAACCAAAGCGGCAAAACCTATTACATGTATGCCGCAGCTCCGTCTACGAATACGGGTAATATTGTGATAAACGGCTACTGGAGCCCCGACAATTGGTGAGAAAACGGCGTAAAGGGGGGAGACAACACTCCCCTTGCCAAACACGGGAGGGTCTATGAGCATTTTTAAGCAGGATTTGAAAAGAGTTTTCACTTCGTGGAAGATATATGCAGGGATAGCTGTTGTCATCATATGCTGGCTGGAGATGCTGACGGTTGAATTTTCCACGGGCGATATCAAGCAATTTGCAGATGAGTATCTGTTTTTGGCGGGCAAGAATGTTGGACTTTTGCCGCTCGTTTTTCCGCTGCTTGCCGCGTTTCCCTTTGCGGCCTCGTATCTGGAAGAAAAAAACAGTGGCGCGGGCAGGCTGATTTTGACGAGGGCAAAAAGCAGAAGGTCGTTTGCGGCGCAGCGGCTGCTGTCCAACGGGATTGCAGGGGGAGCGATGATAGGCGGCGGCCTTGCTCTCATGCTGCTGCTCAGTCTGATTGTCGGAAGTGTTCCGGATTTTACGGCGCAGGAGTATGTGACGGAAAATGAATATGCAAATTCGTGGCTGGGAGGGCTCTATACGCAGGACGGCTACATATGGTACCTGATCATTAATGTAATCGAAGCGTTTTTGGCCGGCGCGATATGGGCCAATATCGGGATGGCGGCAGCGGCAAAATTCCGCAATTCCGCATTGCCGCCGCTGATGGGGTTTATGATCTATTACATCGGGCTGACGCTGTTCCAAAACTACTTGCCGTTAGCGACCGGAAATTCTGCCTTTAGATCCTTTTCACCCTTAACACTATATGATATGTCCGGCTCCGTGCGGTTTTCGCTGCCGCTGTTTCTAATAGGTTTGGCGCTGTACATCGGGATACCGTGCGTCGTTTTCCGCTTTGCCGTGGGCGAGGACGAGCGGCGGGGGGGGCTATGAATACTGCTGCGCGAAGGGATCATGGAAGTTTTATAGGAAAAATCGCAGCCGCGACAGTAACCGGGGCGTATGTCGTCCTGCTTTGCCAAGGGATGGTCATTGAAATGCTGTTGTCGTATGACAGCGGCGGCGCACAATACAGCCTGCTCGAGATGATCATGAATATCTTTTGGAGCGAAAACACGTTTACGCCGTTGATGTTCATTTTTACACTCATGGCATTTTATGATCAAAAGCGGCGCAGCGGCACGGAGAACAGGGCGTCGGTTTTCCTGCAGGCGCTCCTGCCCGCAGGCTTTATCGTCCTGATCGCAGCGATTTGCTTTATGATAACGATCGGGACGGTGAACTATCAGGTCGGGAGCTGGAGCGTTGGCGTTGTGCAGGCGGCAAACAACAGTAAGTGGGATTGGTTGGTTGCGCAGATCGATTTTGCGAGGATCACCGCAAATCCGTTTGCATACGTCCTGTGTTTCACATTTGTTCCGCTGCTGTTATATTGCTGGATGCTGATGCTGATCATCAAACTGTGGGCTGACAGAGAAAAGAGCGAGACGGGGCTGTCAATCTGTTTATCGATTCAGATATGCGGGATGTGCCTGTTCCGGTCGGCGCTGCCCATGATGATAAAAAACTTTACACCGCAAGCGCTCGTGCTGTATCCTCAGCACAGGCTGACGAGCGGAGACGGGGCGAACGTCACGCCGGAAGCGGCGACGGTTTTTCTCGCCGCTGTCTTGATTGCACTGTTGTATTGGTGGGCAAGGAGAAAAAAGAATGTTCAAAAAAATACTTAGGTCAGACATGGACGTCGCCTTTACGCCGTCGGGCTGGGCAATGCCCATGGGGATCATTTTCGCGGTAATCGTGCTCGATATACTCAATGCGTATTCGAGCGGCAGAGGGTTCTGGCTGCTGGATTCCGTATTTAGGAGCTTCGGCGGGACGGATTCGGGAGAGGCATATTTCAACATATGGTCGATCATCCACTATTTGGTGAAATACATACCGCTGCTCATGATACAGTCGGAGTTTCTGCGCCAGGAGACGGGCAATGTTTCGTATGTGATGCTGTCGCGTGTCGGAAAGGCGTCCGCGTGGGTTGCGTCGAAAATGCTGACGCTTTTCGCCACGACGGCTGTGTATTACTTTATCATCATGGCGGTGGAGGTGATACCGCTGGGGCTGATGGACGGTTTTGTGGCGCCGCCGGAGCTGCTCGCGGAATACGGCGTCGATTCCTATGTATTGTCGTCCATAGCGTCGCCGTTTTACCCGTTCATCATCTATGCGGGAATCACGCTCAGTGCGACAACGTTCTCACTTCTCTGCTTTGCGTTGGCGGTGCATTGCAGGGGCTGTTCAAACGCAATGACGTTCGTTGCGGTGTTTATCGCCGCTTCGGTAATCGTGACGGTGCCGCTGCCACAGTCGGCAAAGGCGTTTATTCCCGGGGTTTTCGGCTGTGCCAACAGGTGGGACTATTTCATCGTGCCGGGCGGCAGCGCCTCGCGCGAGGTCGTGCCGATGGGTCTCGCCGCCATGGCCAACGCCGCGTGGGTAGCGGCGGCGTATAGTTTGACGTACAGAAGAGTCCGCAAGGGCGTCATCATGAAAGAAACGGAATAGGGGAGGAAATGATGGAGATCAAGATCAGCGAACTGACGCTTACGCTTTCAAAGCGAACGATACTCGACCGTGTGACCGCCGAATTTCCGTGCGGGAAAATTTACGGCATAGTGGGGCAGAACGGCTCCGGGAAATCGATGCTGTTCAAGTGCATATGCGGCTTCGTCCGGTATGACGGCGGAAGCATCGCGGCGGACGGCAGGGTGATAGGCAAAGACATCGACTACCTGAACGATGTGGGGCTTGTGATAGAGAGGCCCGGGCTGTTCGATACGATGAGCGGCTACAAAAATCTGAGCCTGCTAGCAGGGATAAAAGGAAAGATAGGAAAAGCGGAGATTGAGACGGCAATCAAAAATATCGGGCTCGACCCATATGACAAAAAGCGGGTGTCGAAATATTCCCTCGGCATGAAGCAGCGGCTTGGCATCGCTCAGGCGATGATGGAGGAGCCGTCTGTACTCATACTCGACGAGCCGATGAATGGTCTTGACCATGACGGCGTTGACACGGTGCGCCGCGCCATCCTGAACTACAAGCGCAGCGACAGGACGATATTCCTCGCCAGCCACAATCCGGACGACATCGCGCTGCTCTGCGATGAGGTCTACGAGATGGAGGCGGGACGGATGCATGCGGTGCGGCGGAACAGAGACTGCTGATCAAATTGTTCTTAACAAACGCACTGTTCGCGCTTCGGTTCGGCGTGTCTTCGCAAAAAAAAGAGAAAACAGAAACTGCCTGAATCTTTTTTCGACGCCCTGCAAGTTTCCGTGTTGCGGGGCTTTTCCGTTTTTATTGTGCAAATTTTACAGTCGATACAGATTTTTATCACAGCCCTCATTACTGTTTCGGATCATTGGCAAATCTGCATATTCAGCGCAGGAGAACAAACTTCGGCGGCTGACGTGATGGCACATAAATATGATGCGGAAAATATTCAAAAGTTATCAAGCTCCTAAAAAGATCCGTGCATGATTGTCACCGATGTTTGCATCTGTTTTTCTCGCCTGCTTGTTCCAGCGGTGAGATTTTCTGCCCCGTTTTTGGAATATATCATTGAACCATTGACAAAAGCATAAACGCCAAAAGATAATGGACAGCGATCGAGATGTCATGTATAATTGAGGAGAGAGCATTTTGCGGGTTGAAAATGCAGTAAACAGCACGCGTTATGAGGAAAAGAGAAACGACAAATGGAAAAGAGATATAGGGCTGCGATTACGGCGATGCGCTCTGACTACAGCTTTCAAAGAGAGCTGGAACTGCTTGACAAAAATGGGTTTGACACGGATATTGTGCCGCTGGACGCGACGCGGGACGAAGAGCGTATTATCTCGTCAATGCAAGAGTATGAATATATTCTGGCAGGCCCCGAGTTGTGGAGCAGAAGGGTGATTGAGGCGTTGCCAAAGCTCAGAATGATCGCCCGTCTGGGCACGGGAACAGACGCAGTAGATTTGGACGCGGCGGCAGAGCGGGGAGTGACGGTGGTCAATACGCCCGGCGCCAATGCAGGAGCAGTGGCGCAGCACAC
>QAKS01000055.1 GCA_003343685.1 Clostridiales bacterium
GACAATGGACTATGCGCCGAACATGTGCTATTGCCGGCTATATCTCAACGGGGAATACAGGGGGCTTTACCTGATGACCGAAGCGGTTACCAAGGATGAGGGAAGGATCGACCTGACGGGCCGGAAAAGGGCAGGGCAATCACAAGCTGGCTGATCCGCTGGGACAGGGACGGCAAGGGAGATACACCGCTCGAAAATTACACGCACTATACATACCAGTCGGGCGTATCAGGACTGGACCTGCGTTATCCGGGGAAGAATACGCTGACCGCGGAACGCAAAGCGTATGTGGAAGCGGAACTGAACGAGATAGAGAGAGCCATCTATTCCACGGACAGGAGCGACCCGGTGAAGGGCTATGCGTCCTATCTCGATACAAGCGAATTTGCAAAATATTTTGTTATCAACGAGTTTTTCGGAAATGTGGACGCGGGACGCTTTTCTACCTTTTATTATAAGGACATGCGCGGCAAGGTAAAGCCGTGCGTCTGGGATTTCAACAACGCCTGCGACAACTATATCGACTATGTCTATGACGACAGCGGCTTCAACATGGTGCAGTCGCCTTGGTTCGGACAGCTGTTAAAGGACAGGAATTTTGTGGATGCGGTGATCTATGAATACCGCACCATGCGGAAGGGCGTATTGAGCGACAGCTATCTGGAAGCGTTTCTGGATGATACGAGGGAATATCTCGGCGCTGAAATCGACAGGAACTATGAGGTGTGGGGCTATGTGTTTGAGGCCACGGCTGCCGACGATACGAATTATCTCCATCCCTTTGAACGGAATTACGGAAGCTATGACGAAGCAGTCGCACAGCTGAAGAGCTGGATGAAGGCGCGGGGCGCGTGGATGGATGCTCATATCGAAACGCTGCGCCAGTATTGCAGCGATTCAAAAAATGCTGCACAGGCGGCGGAGTAAGGAGGCGCAATGAAAAAATTTCTTATCGTGACGCTCATACTCGTACTGCTGGCAGCCGGAGGATTGTATGGCGCATATTTTCAGGGAATTTATATTGACTGGCAGCCGGACGCAGAGGTAAGAGCGGATTTTTGTGCAGAGAAGGAGGCGTTTTGGCGCCCCGACGGTCAGGGAGGACGAGAGTGCATTGTTCTGAGAGGCGTGGATATATCGTCCGCCGTTCCGGGATACTCGGCAGGCGAATTTGCCGCAGAGGAGGAGGACTATCTGCGCTGGTTTGAGGCTGTTGGGGAGATGGGCGCAAATACCGTCCGCGCCGGCACCGTTATGGACGACGATTTTTACAACGCTCTTTATGCTTATAATACAGGGCATGAGGAGCCGTTGTATCTGATGCAGGGAATTTTGGTGTCTGACGAAGTGAACGGCGGCAGGAACGACGCCTACAGCGATGAATTTTTGGGTGGGCTGCTGAAGGACGGACGGGATGCAGTAGACATCATCCATGGGAGAAAAATACGTCCGGTGAATGAAATGCGCGGCAGCGGCTATTATTTGAAGGATATTTCCAAATGGGTCATCGGGTTTATTGTAGGGCAGGAGTGGGACAGCGGAATGATCGCCTATACGGACCACAATACTGCGCATACACCGTCCTATCAGGGAGAGTATTTTTCGACGACGGCGGAGGCGGGTGCCTTTGAAGCGATGCTGGCGAGGGTGATGGATACGATGGTAAGCTATGAGTCCGCCAAATATAAGAGGCGGCGGCCGATCGCCTTTGCCAACGACCCTGCAAACGATCCGCTGGAATACGAGCCGTCCTATGCGGCTCAGCTTTCCAAATACAACAGCATTGACGCGGAGCATATTGTGCCTTCGGACAAAGCGGCCGCCGGATATTTCGCGGCTTACAGGCTGTATGATTTCTGCGAAGGGTTTACGCAGTATCTTTCGGAATCGCAGAAAAGAGCAATCGGGGGAATGGCGATCGATACCTCTGCGGCATATGGGGGCTACCTGGATTTGATGGCGCAGTATCACTCTATGCCGGTGGTGGCGGCGGGATATGGCTTTTCTTCGGCGCGGGGAACGACGGACGGAACGCCCAAAACAGAAACAGAACAGGGGGAGGCGCTTGTCCGCATTTACAGGGAAGTGTCAGACGCGGGTTGGGCCGGCGCGATCATTTCGACATGGCAGGATGTGTGGGGGAGAGATACGTGGAATACCTCTTTCCTGACTGTCAATACACAAAAACAGATGTGGCACGATCTTCAGTCGGAGGGGGAGAACTATGGCCTGATGGCCTTTGACCCGGGTGCGTCAGAACGGGCGTGCGTCGTGGACGGGAGCAGCGGCGAATGGGATGAAGATGACATTGTAGCGCAAACGCAGACAATGACGCTCTCGGCAAAATATGATGGGGAGGGGGTTTACCTGCTCGTGAAGGGGGAGCGCCCAAAAGAGCTGTTGTATATCCCCCTAGACATAACGGAGGAGAGCGGAAGCAGGATTTCCAAGACGCCCGCGTTGCGCTTCAGCAGGGCTGCGGATTTTTTGCTCTGTGTCGACAAAGAGGGTGGACGTCTTCTGGTACAGGAGCGGTACGATTCCCTGCGGGAAAATTTTTTGTTTGAAATCACGGGGGAAGATCCCTTTGCGGACTATCCGGCACGGGACAGCAGCGCATTCGTCCCCGTGGGAATGGCGCTTAAAAACGGCACTCTCGTTGACGAATCCGTTACGCGGACTCCCGAGGAAATACAAAAGCTGCGGGCTCTGGCTGTATTTGAGACGGGAAGGCTTTCCGCCGGAAGCGGAAGCAAAAGCAGCGCACAGCCGGATATATGCTTTGGAGAAGACGCCGTTGAGATACGCCTGCCGTGGCTTTTGCTGAATGTGGTGGATCCGTCCCATATGCTGGTATGCAGCGATTACTATGAAAACTATGGAGTAGAAACGCATGGAGTTTCGGAAATCTGGATGGGCTTGGGCGACGGAACCGACGAAATCAAAATGGAGAATCTGGCTGTAACGGGATGGCTCAGCCCGAAAACCCACGAACGGCTGAAGGAATCCTATGGCATTGTTCGGGCAGCATGGAAGGGGGAGAATGCGGATGCGTCTCAGCGTTGACAGTGTGATTTATTTTTACATGTTTATCTGCATAGCCCTTCTGGTGTTCAACGTGGCATATATTTTTCGCTCGCGGGGACATTGGAAGTCCCAGCGGAAGAAAATCGAGAAGTGGGAGAATTTTCTGCTGACAGACAGAGGAACGATTCGTGCCGCCCATGCGCGCCGTTCCGGGCTGGAGAAGAAGCTGGTGAAAATTGACGAGCTGATGGCGTTTCACAGCGCGCTGGAACCGCACCTTGAGGAGGTTCAGAGGTATCTGGACAGAAATTACGATATGTTTTTGGTGCTGGCGGTGGAATACAGAAAACGCCCGGCAATGGAGAGGGCTTTTTTTGCGCATCTCATCGCCGTATATCACCCGGACCGGGGCAGGCGCAATGACAGGCTGTCGGAAATCCTGCTGCAGTTTCTGGATAACTCTACGGTGTACTGCCGGGAAAATGTATTGCGGGCGCTGTATGCCATGGGCAATGCGGGGGCGGTAGAGCATGCGCTGATGCTCATGCAGGCGAACGGCTGGTATCATAACGAAAAGCTGCTCTCAGACGGACTGACGTCCTTTGCGGGAGACAGGGAAGCACTGGTGCGCAGGCTCTGGAAGGCGCGCAGCGGCTGGGACGAGCAGCTTCAAACTGCGGTGGTGCAGTTTGCCACAAATGTATCCGACAGCATGGCATCGGATTTTCTGGAGGCATTGAACCGCAGAGAGACGCCGGAGGAGACGAGGTTTGCCCTTGTGCGATATTTTCAGAGGCATCGCTATGAGGAGGCTCGGCCGGCTCTTTTAGAGATGGCGGGGCGGGCAGACGAGGGAGGTCTTGCCATAGCGGCCTGTGCGGCGCTGTCAAAATATCCGGGGGATGATACGATGAGCGTGCTGAAACAGGCGCTTCACAGCAGAAACTGGCATGTGCGCCGCAATGCGGCAGCATCGCTCGTATTGCTGGGCGTGTCGGATGAGGACAAGGAAGAGCTGTATGGCAGCGGCGACCGCTATGCCGGCGAGATGCTGGCTTATATGGCTCGTTTGCGGGAGAGAAGGGAGGCGAAGGCATGAACGGGGCGATTTCGGCATTTCTGGACGTTGTGGGGATTTTTTTCTTTGTTTATCTGCTGGGGTATGCGTCCTATTTGTTTTTGTCCGTATCGGTTGGGGCATATCGCCTGTATCATCTGGATAAAATGCGCCGGATCAAAAACGAGCTGAAGCATGAGTATTACTTCCCGGTATCCGTTTTGGTGCCCGCCTATAACGAAGAAGTGACGATATTGGACAGCGTGAAGTCTCTGCTGGATTTAGACTATCGGCTGTATGAGATTATCGTCGTGGACGACGGGTCTACAGACAACACGAGCCGGGTTCTGATCGACCACTTTCACATGATGAAGGTGAATCGGCCTGTTAGGCAGTCTGTCCCGTGCCAGCCTTTGGAAGCCGTATACGAGACGGAGGACACCCGCGTCAGGCTGACGCTCATACGGAAGAAAAACGGAGGGAAAGGGGATGCGCTGAATATGGGAATCAATGCGGCGCGGTTTCCCTACTTTCTTTGCATTGACGCGGATTCTATGCTGCAGAAGGACTCGCTGGAAAGAATCGTACAGCCGGCAATGGAGGACGACAGCGTGGTGGCGGTAGGCGGGCTGATCAGGGTGGCGCAGTGCGTCAAGATGGAAGAGGGGAATGTGCCGAGTTATCATCTGCCTTGGAACCTGCTTACGTGTATGCAGGTAATGGAGTATGACCGCTCCTTTCTGGCCTCGCGAATTCTGCTGGACAGCTTCAACGGGAATCTGATTATATCAGGTGCATTTGGGCTGTTCAAAAAAGATATTGCAGTCGCCGTGGGAGGATACGATGCAAATACGCTGGGAGAGGACATGGAACTGGTGGTAAAGCTGCATGTGTTCTGCCGGAATAATCAGACACCCTATTCAATACGGTATGAGCCGAATGCGATTTGCTGGAGTCAGGCTCCTGCGTCTTTAGGGGATATCAGAAAGCAGCGCAGACGGTGGCATCTGGGATTGTTTCAATGTATGACGAAGCACAGAAGTATGTTTCTGCGGCCGCGATTTGGCCTTGTAGGGTCGGTGTCATACCTGTACTATCTGCTGTACGAGCTGTTTTCGCCGCAGATTGAACTGTTTGGGCTGGCGGCAATGATCTTGGCAGGCTGTATGGG
>QAKS01000105.1 GCA_003343685.1 Clostridiales bacterium
GCCTGCATTCGCCCGTTCCATCGCAGCGGAAGGGATTGCGTCGTGGCGGAGGGCATGCGGGACGGACGACAAACAGTAGGGTTTGGGCTTTACGGCCTGCATTCGCCTATTCCGTTGTTGCAAAGGGCCGGCGCTGTGACAGAAAATATACAGGATGGTGAAAGACATCTCAGTGCATGAGGTGTTTTTTATTTGAGGGTTTTCGAAATATTCAAGGGGAAATATAAAAATAGTAACAAAAATAAAATAATATCAATTTTGTATAGGCACGTTATAGACAAAAAAGAACAAAAGTGATATAGTTTATTTGTAGCAGTTTTGATAAAGCTGAAGGGGTGTCCGGCAAACGGAGAGACAGTCGGCCGAGGCCTTTTCAGTCGGCTTGAGCCAAAAGATCAAGGAGGAAACATGAACGACAGAGTAAAGTCACTGAAAGAAGCTTTTCTGGCGTGCACAAGGGCAATCGACACAGAGAGAGCCGTGCTCGTAACGGAGAGCTACAAGGAAAACGAGGACAAATCCGATCCTATGAAACGCGCCCTGTCAATACGCCACGTCATGGAGAATATGACGATTCACATCCATGAGAACGAGCTTATTGTCGGCTGCCATACGCAGAGCAAGCGTGGGGCTCCGCTGTTCCCCGAATATGCATCCGGTTGGATTGCTGCCGATATGGACGATTTTATGACGCGCCAGGGGGACAGGTTTGCCATTACCGATGAACAGAAGGCCCAAATGCGCGAATGCATTAAATACTGGAAAGGCCGGACGATGGACGAGAGGGTTTCAGCGTGCATACCTGACGATTTGCAGCGTGTGATCGACTATAAGGTCATGTATAACGCGAATTATCCGTCTCAGTCTCCGGGGCACATTGTAGCAAACTTCGAATATCTGCTGAAGACGGGCTTTGATAAGATTATCGACATATGTGAGGAGAAGATCGCCGGACTGGATCTTAACAGCGACGATTATATTGACAAGCATGAGTTCTATCTCTCCTGCATAGAGATGCTCAGAGCGACGATCAATTACATGAAGAGATTCGCCGGGCTGGCGAGAGAGATGGCCGAAAAAGAGAGCGATCCAGTAAGGAAGGCAGAGCTTTTACAGATTGCGCAGAACTGCGAAAACGTACCTGCCAAGCCGGCCTCGTCCTTCTGGGAAGCCGTTCAGTTTACGTTTATCATACAGATGACGATTCTGCTTGAAGGAAACGGTCTCGGCGTGGCATTCGGCAGAATGGACAAATATCTGTATCCGTATTACAAGGCCGACTTGGACGCGGGCAAAATTGACCACGACAGTGCCTTGGAGCTGATGGAATGCTTCTTCCTGAAGCTGTCCGAGCTTGACAAGGTTGCCTCAAACGAGTCGACAGCCGTAAACACGGGACCTGCCCACGGCCAGACAATTACCATTGGCGGAACGCTTGCGGACGGCAGTGATATTACGAATGATATCTCTATTCTGGTGCTTGAGGCTGACAGAAACGTTGCGCTTTCGCAGCCCGACGTAGCGGTGCGCATACACCCGGGGACGTCGCAGAGACTGATTGACGAGGCGACAAAGAGTGTAAAATCGGGCGTAAATAAAGTAAAGATTTACAACGACGTGCTGATTACCGAAGCGATGAGGAGAATCGGTACAGACGAAAGCGAAGTATTTGACTTCAGCTTCCTCGGATGCAGCGAACCGGTGATCGGAGGAAAGACGAACAGCTGGGGCAACAGCGGACATATTAACCTCGCAAAATGTTTTGAGCTGGCCATGAACGACGGTAAGTGCATGATGACGGGCGTCCAGATGGGACCGCACACAGGCGATCCGACGTCGTTCCGGTCTATTGAGGATGTAAAAGAGGCGTACAGACAGCAGGTGTTCTATTTCACCGATGCACTCGTAAAATACGACAGGATTGTAGATATGTGCCACAAGATGTACAGTTCTCTGCCGTTCTGTTCCGTAGCAATAGAGGGCTGCATTGAGAGCGGCGTGGATTTTGAGCGCGGTGGTGCGGTCTACAACTTTACGTCGCCTCTGGGCGTGGCGCCGATCACCGTGGGCGACTCCATTGAGGCCATAAAGGAGCTTGTGTTTGACAAGAAGAAGGTCAGCATGGAGAAGCTGGTCGATGCGCTGAAGAACGATTTTAAAGACAACGAGCCTTTGAGAATGATGCTTAAGAACAGAGCTGCAAAATACGGCAACGACATTGACGAGGCCGACGAGATGAGCAGCTTTGCCATGGGCGTATACTGCGACGCTCTGGAGGGACGGAAGAACGCCCGCGGAGGTATCTTCACGGCGGGAATTTACTACCTGACGGCAAACGTTCCAAACGGGGAGCGGACTGCGGCGACGCCGAACGGAAGGCATGCGGGAGAGCCGCTGAACGACGGAGGAATTTCTCCGACGCACGGCGACGATACAAAGGGAGCGACAGCAATTTTCAAGTCTGCGGGCAAGCTCTGCAATGTGCGCGCCGGTCACGGCTCCGTGCTGAACCAGCTTCTCCATCCGTCCATTTTCAAGGGCGAGGAGAGCGACAAGGTGTTTGGCGAATATATGCGCAGCATTTGTGACTGCGGCGTATGGGAGACCCAGTTCAACGTTCTGACAAAGGAAGATCTGCTGCGCGCTCAGGAAAAGCCGGATGAATACCGTTCGCTGGTTGTTCGTGTTGCGGGCTACAGTGCGTTCTTTACGGTTCTTGGCAAAGGCGTGCAGGACGATATCATAGACCGCACAAGCCTGATGCAGTATTGATATGGAAGGATGCGTATTTGACATTCAGCGGTTCTCGGTCCATGACGGACCGGGAATCCGCACCACTATTTTTCTGAAAGGCTGTCCGCTGCACTGCAGATGGTGCTGTAATCCGGAGTCTATGAATCCACACCCCGAGGTCTTGCTCAATCCGAAGCTGTGCATTGGCTGCGGCGCATGCGTCCGTGTTTGTCCGAATCGGGCCGTTACGGCGGAGGAATTTGACCGTTCGCTGTGCACAGGGTGCGGAAGGTGCGCCGAGGAGTGTTATGCCGAAGCGAGGTACATGAAGGGCGAGTATATGACGCCGGAAGAAGTTTTCGCAGAGGGAGTCAGAGACAAGTCATTTTACAGGCGGACCGGCGGCGGAGTCACATTCAGCGGCGGAGAACCGGTAAGGCAGATCGATTTTTTGGAGACGACGCTGAAGCTATTCCGCGAGAAGGGAATCGGGACGGCAATCGAGACATGCGGATATGTTCCATGGGAAAATTATGAGAGGATTGCTCCGCTGGTAGATGTCTTTCTGTTCGACATAAAAAATACTGACAGCGACAAGCACTTGGAGTATACGGGAGCGCGATGCGAACGCATCATGGAGAATTGTGAACGTCTTGCGAAAATAGCGAATAAACTGATTATTCGCGTGCCTGTGATACCCGAGTTCAATTTTGACGAAAACACGCTGACGAGTATTGTGCGGTTTGCCGAGAAAATCGGCGTAGGAGAAGTAAATTTTTTGCCGTATCACAGAATGGCTGCAAACAAATACTCGTTTCTCGGCCGCGATTACTGGAACCCCGGCATGGATCGGCTGGAGGAGAGCGAAGTGGAAAAGTGCGTAAGCGGCATAAAAACACATATAAAAATCCAAATCGGAGGCTGACATACGCTTCCTTAGGAAAAGTCCGCGGCGATTGCCGTGGGCTTTTTTGCATATATTTTTGTTTCGCATATAGATAAACAAGACGTGCGGTAATCCTTTTGCGCACTGCTTCCAAATGCTTGGATGCGGCGGAGCGGTGCAATTTTCAGGTTCCTTTAGGAGCTTGTTTTGTTTTCCGCAGGTTTTGCAGAAATACATATTTTTACCTGTATATCGGCGGCTCTCTTAGGAAACGATTATTGTAGGCGGATAAGAGCAGAGAAGAAAACGGAGCGCTTTCCGCTGAGGGAGGGGAGAGCTATGCTTAGCAAGGTGGAAATCTGCGGAATAGACACGCGTGAACTGCCGGTGATACCGGAGAATCAGCAAAAGGCGTATTTTGAAAGAATTTATGCGGGCGATGAGAAGGCCAGAGAGGAATTTATCTGGGGCAACCTGAGGCTCGTTCTTTCGATTGTGCAGAGATTTGCCATGCGGGGCGAAAATATGGACGATCTGTTCCAGGTGGGATGCATCGGTTTGATTAAAGCGATAGAAAATTTCAAGACAGAGATCGGCGTCCGGTTCTCCACATATGCAGTGCCCATGATTTTAGGAGAGCTGCGGCGATACCTGCGGGACAATAACGCCATCCGTGTGAGCCGGTCTATCCGGGATACGGCATATAAGGCGTTTGCCGTGAGAAGTATGCTGGCGGAGAGGAACCATGAGGAACCGACGATTGACGACATTGCAAAGGAGATGGGTATTACGGTGGAGGAGGCTGCCTTTGCCATAGACGCTGTACAGGATCCCATTTCCCTGTCACAGCCTGTGTATCAGGACGGGGGTGACGTGCTTTATGTTTTGGACGGCATTGCGGACGAGAAGAATTCCGACGAGATATGGTTTACGTCTCTTGCTTTAAAGGACGCTGTAGATAAGCTGGACGAAAAGGAGCGCCGCATTGTGTTTCTGCGCTATTTTAAGGGAAAGACCCAGATGGAAGTGGCAAACGAGATCGGCATCAGTCAGGCGCAGGTATCGCGCTTGGAAAAGTCCGCCATCAACAGTATGCGTAAAGACTACCTTTAACAGGCATTCGCCTGCTCCATCGCCGCGGAGGTTATTGACGGCGGCGAAAAGAGCGGGACGGACAAGACGGATTGAGAGGCTTGCATATCGGACAGGCATTCGCCTGCTCCATCGCCGCGGAGGTTATTGACGGCGGCGAAAAGAGCGGGACGGACAAGACGGATTGAGAGGCTTGCATATCGGACAGGCATTCGCCTGCGCCATCGCCGCAGAGGTTATTGACGGCGGTGAAAAGAGCGGGACGGACAAGATGGATTGAGGGGCTTGTACACCGGACAGGCATTCGCGTATTTCCCTGCTGTGCGCCGTGTTGTTTGGCAATCAAACGGCGGTGCGGGGTCAGATTAATTTTTGTACGTCCCGCCGCAGGCGGGAGATGATCCGCTTTTCGAGGCGGGAAATATAGCTTTGGGAGATGCCGAGGGCATCGGCCACCTGTTTTTGGGTCTTTTCGTGTTCTCCGCTCATACCGAAACGCATCTTGATAATCTGTTTATCGCGCGTGGGAAGATGCTCAATGGCGTCTACGATCAGGCGGCGCTCCACGTTGTTTTCCAATTCTTTATAGACAGTGTCGCTCTCAGTGCCGAGGATATCGGAGAACAGCAGTTCGTTGCCGTCCCAATCCGTATTGAGAGGCTCATCCAGAGAAATTTCGGTGCGTGTTTTTGTATTGCGGCGGAGGTACATCAAAATTTCGTTTTCAATACAGCGGCTGGCATAGGTTGCCAGCTTAATATTTTTATGCGGGTCAAAGGTGTTGACCGCCTTAATGAGTCCAATGGTGCCGATGGATACCAGATCGTCCAGCCCGACGCCCGTATTGTCGAATTTGCGCGCAATATAGACGACGAGACGGATATTGCGCTCGATGAGGACGGTGCGGACGGATTCATCTCCGGCGGAAAGGGAGGCCATGACTTTTTTTTCCTCCTCCTTTGACAGGGGAGGGGGCAGGGATTCGCTGTTGTTTACGTAATAGAGCGGTCTCCGCATGAGCAGATCTATCAACCATTTGGGCAGCAGTATCTTTTTCATTTTTTCTCCTTAAAGACATTTTCTTTCCATTTACGGCGGTCGGCTCCGTGAAGAACGATATCCGGCGACAACAGAGCGTTCATGCCCTCCTTGCTGATTCCGTCGCCGATGACAATATAGCATTTGGCGGCGTATTTACCTGAATCGGCGGCGATGGTCACGCTATCGGGAAGAAAGCCGACGAGCTCTCCGTTTCCGCCTACGGCGCGGTAAAGAAAGGTATGCACGGGAACGGGTGCGTCGTCGGATTTAATCCGAGCCACAAGGCCGTCGGAGAGAGAGCCTTCTACGGCGCGGCGATCCGCGACGATAGCGCCGTTGCCTGCAAAATCCTTAAGGCCGTTGCCGGTATCTACAAAACCGCGGAGGCAGAGGCGTTCTCCCGCCACATCGGCATAGATTCGGTAAGAACGCCCCGGGGAAGGGTATCTGCGCCGCATGAGAAGCTCAAGGCAAAAGGCGGCGATTGCCATGCCGATGACGGCGTAACGGATGCCGGGCAGGTTCACATAACCGCTGCCGAGAGAACCGCCGAACAGGAACGTGGCGCCCAGTACGGCGCCGCCGAACAAAAGTGCAATTGCAAAAGCGCGCCCGGTGCCGGCAAAAAAAGCGCTCGGACGCATGGGCAGCATGGCGGCGGCGCACATTGCCAGAAAGGCTGCCAGCTTGAAGGGCAGGAGGGTCAGAAGGGGCAGAGCCGCCGCTGCGGCGGCATAGACTGCGCCGACCGCACCGCCTGCGGCCGCGCGGGGAAATGAAGCCCGCTTACCGCTCATGCGCAGACCGAACAGCATAATCGCGAAATCCAGAGCGAAGTTGTCCAGAAGCACCAGTTCTATATATATTTTATGCACGGCATTTTTCCTCTTTCATCCGCAGATAGCGGCCGCCTCACAGCGCCGGGGGAGGGCGGCCAGCCAATCTATTGTATCGTATTCACTGTGAAAAGGATGTAGAACGGTGTCACAGCCTTTCGGCTGAAAAAATTCGCTGCGGGCAGGACGTACGGCGGCGGAGAGAGGCGGGCGGACGCATACTTTGGCGGGAAAGGAAAGACAGCAGCCCTTCGGCTGAAAAATTCGCCGCAGGCAGGACGTACGGCGGCGGAGAGAGGAGGGCATAGATGAATATACCTACCTTGCCACGCTGGACTTAAAGACGAGCGAGATATGCCGCAGCCTCGACCAGAAGACGTTCCCGCTCTCCGAAAAATAGGAGGGCGTGAACTACCCACCGATGCACCCGAACTGCCGCAGCACCACCTATTTCTCCATCACCAAGGACAGCCACAGCATGAGGGCTGCCCGCGATCCGGCAACGGGAAAGAGCGTATAGAGGTGCCGGAGAATTGGGATTATGAGAGGTGGTATGAGGAGAGGGTGGTTAAGGGAAATACAAAAACCTATCAATCGGACGACGATTGGCAGGAAACGGTTTACGGAAAGAAAAGCGGCAAGGAAAAGAACGATATCTTTGAGGAGTTCTTTAAAAATACGACGCCGAAGAGAGACGGAGAAAAAGTCACGAAAAATATTGACGTAGACGACTTGCAAATTATGGCGAGCAGTAATAATATAAGTGAAGAGGTTGCGGAGGTGATTGGGAACACAATCAGCCGCTGCGAGAACGAAGGCGGCTTCTATGTGAGCGAGGTGCGCTTTATGGATGGAATCCCGTCAGAAGGGAAGGGCACGCCTGTATTCCAAACGGAGCCCGGCGCTTATGGACTCTATCTCAACGCGAACACTCAGGTACTGGCAGGAAAAACTGTTGAAGAAATTGATGCGATATTTGAACGAGGAAGCATAAATGCTCCTAATAGTTTAGAGGAGGCGCTGATCCACGAGGTAGGACATGCGAGACTCATAAATGGCTTAACCATTACCCAGATCAAAGACTTGTATAAATGGCTGGATGGGCATTCGGTTGAGGGAGTCAGCCCAGCGGCTCTTGTGGATGGGGCCGAGGCGATTGCAGATATTGAGGTGTTGCAACATCGGGGAGCAGATATATCGGAAATGGCGTTAAAACTATACAAAGAGTTAATGGGGGGACAGCATGGTAATAGTTGATCACAGCTGTGATTTATGTAAGCATAAGCGAAGATTAATTAATAGGTGTATTATAACATGTGACGCATATCCGAATGGAGTTCCGTCGGAATACATACGAGATGTAGACCCTAGATCGCTCATGGAATGTGCACCCGGCTACAAATGGGAGCCGAAGGAAAAGGATGAGAACTAAAGCCCTTTCGGGGGCTTTTTTGATTATTGCTTTAGCATTTGA
>QAKS01000069.1 GCA_003343685.1 Clostridiales bacterium
CATAATAAAACCTGCCCTTTGCGAAAGATTCGAAGGGCGGTTTTTTAATTGTATAAATACATTGAAATGACATAGTAATTGGTATATAATGTTTTTAACGAGAAAGATAAAGGCAGGTTGTGAAATTATGGCATTGAGTAAAGACCGCACCACAACGTTTATTGTCAATAAAGACTTGGAAAATCCGGTCAGAGGGATACTGAAACTCTGCTGTGAGGCAATGGAGGAAAAAGGATATGACCCATTGAACCAGCTGGTGGGGTATATTATCTCAGGGGACCCTACGTATATCACGAGCCATAATGGCGCGAGAAAGCTGATTACCCGTCTGGACCGCGATGAGCTGCTGGAAGAAATTGTTGCTCAGTATCTGAGTGCGTTTGAATGACAAAGAGTAGGAGAGCAGCGATTGTATAAGAAAATTATGGGTTTGGACGTGGGCGACAAACGCATCGGCATTGCAATGTCCGATCCGTTGCGAATCACGGCGCAAGGAATTGAGTCGTATACCCGAAAAACTCTCGCGGAGGATATAGCCCATATCGGAGGCATATTGCGGGAGAACGGCGGGGATACTATTGTATGCGGATTGCCCAAGAATATGAACGGTACGATTGGCCCGCAGGCGGAAAAAATTATGGTGTTTGCACATGAACTGGAACAAGGAATAGGGGCGGAGATTATTCTCTATGATGAGAGGCTCACAACGGTTATAGCGGAAAAAGCGCTCATCGAGGCCGATGTCAGCAGAAAAAAAAGGCGGAAAGTGGTTGATATGCTGGCTGCGGTAACTATATTACAGGGATATTTGGATCAGAATAAATTTTGAAAGGCGGACTGAAATGAGCGAAAGAGACATAACGGAAGAGAACATTATCGAAGCGACCGATCAGGACGGCAATCCCGTCAACTTTGAACACCTTTTGACATTTGAATACGGCGAGAATTTTTATGTGGCTATGCTGCCGGTGGAACTGCCTGACGACATGGAAGAAGGAGAGGTCCTCCTGATGAGACTGGAGGAGGACGGCGACAACGACGTGTTCCTGCCTATTGACACAGAGGAGGAGCTCGAGGGGGCGTGGAATGCGTTTTTGGAAATGTATTATGAGGACGATGAGGACGAGGAGTAGGACTGAAAGATGATTTTTGATGCTGCACAACAGAATTTAGCACAGGGGGAAAGCATCTCCCGTTTTGTTGCAAAGACCTATATGCTGATGTTTATCGGGCTGCTGATTACGTTTGCTGTCGGCTTTACATTGATCTTTACCGGATTGGCTGCACAATTGTATATGGTGATGTTCCCGCTTTTGATTGCAGAGCTGATCGTAGTGGCAGTGTTGGCGGCAAAGCTCATGAAGCTGAGCCGGACGACGGCGACGGTGCTGTTTTATGTCTATGCAGTCATAAACGGCATCACGCTCAGTCCGTTGATGGCGATGTATGAAGTCACTTCCGTTATGATGGTGTTTGCGGTGACTGCAGTGTCCTACGGCATTATGGCGGTGTATGGGTACAAGACAAAAAAGGATTTGACCGGCTGGGGAAGATACCTGATGTTTGCCTTGATTGGCCTGATTTTGATGACAGTGGTAGCGCTGCTGTTCAGACTGACAGGTCTCGACCTGATCATTTCGTATATTGGTCTGGCGATCTTCCTTGGGATTACTGCATACGACAATCAACGGCTGAAAGCCATGTATGCGGCGTCCGCAGGAGATGCTGAAATCAGCGGAAAACTTTCCATATACGGTGCACTGCAGATGTATCTGGATTTTATCAATATTTTCCTGTATGTGCTGCGCATTATGGGAAAACAGAAATAATGCGGACAAAGCGCAAAGCGCCCGGGCATTGATGTCCGGGGCGCTTTTTTATGTATGGATGGCAGGGTTTGGGCAGAAAAACGTCGTTCTGTCTTTTTGTTGACCGCTGTATGGCAGAGAAACGTTTCAACAGGCGAAAAAACTGATAAAAAAGGTTGCCTGTCATAAGAACTTGTGATATAATCAATCAGAAAACGCACTTTGGCGTAGTTGTTTGTGTGTGCCATTTTATGGTGACAGGCTGCGGTGACCGCCGAAGGTGGAATAACAAATTTTAAGGAGGACATGAATATGTCAGTTATTTCTATGAAACAGCTTTTGGAAGCTGGCGTCCATTTTGGACACCAGACGCGCAGATGGAACCCCAAGATGAAGCGCTTTATTTTTACAGAGCGCAACGGCATCTATATTATTGATCTGCAAAAGACAGTTAAGAAAGTTGAAGAGGCATACTTCTTTGTAAGAGACGTTGCCGAGGCCGGCAAGTCCGTCCTGTTTGTAGGTACGAAGAAGCAAGCGCAGGAGTCGATTGAGACAGAGGCGCAGCGGTGCGGTCAGTTTTTCGTTTCAAATAGATGGCTGGGCGGTATGCTGACCAACTTTAAAACGATAAAATCCAGAATTGCAAGGCTCAACGAGATCGAGCGGATGGAGGAGTCCGGCGACATTGAGCTTCTGCCCAAAAAGGAAGTCATCAAACTGATGCACGAGAAGGAGAAGCTCTCCAAGAACCTTGGCGGAATCAGAGAGATGAAGGATATGCCCGGTGCGCTGTTCGTTGTGGATCCCAAGAAAGAGCATATTGCCGTTCAGGAAGCGCACGCGCTCGGAATTCCTGTGGTGGGTATTGTGGACACCAACTGTGATCCCGACGAGATTGACTACCCGATTCCCGGAAACGACGACGCTATCCGTGCGGTCAAGCTGATTGCCGCAAAGATGGCTGACGCTGTGCTGGAGGGCAAGCAGGGAGAGCAGATGGCTGACGAGGCTCCTGTAAAAGACGAGGAGGCGGCAGCGATCGAAGATATAGCGGAAGAAGTAACGCAGGAGATTGCTGCTGCGACAGACGCTGAGTAATTTGAGACAGAAAACGGAGGATCAATAGAATTATGGCAAATATAACTGCATCAATGGTCAAGGAGCTGAGGGAGCTCAGCGGCTGCGGTATGATGGACTGCAAAAACGTGCTTGTCGAGGCTGACGGCGATATGGAGAAGGCGGCAGAGCTGCTCCGCGAAAAGGGATTGGCAAAGGCTGTCAAGAAGTCCGGCCGTATTGCTGCTGAGGGTATGGTACAGGCATACGTAACAGACGATGCGAAGGAAGCCGTTCTGGCGGAAATCAACTGTGAGACAGACTTCGTAGCAAAGACCCCTGCTTTCGGCGAGTTTGTAATGGAATTTGCAAAACACGTTCAGGGAGCTGACGCCGAGCTGGATCTGGACGGCGTTCTTGCGTTGCCCTACGGCGGCGGCACGTTTAAAGATGAGATTACATCTAAGGTTGCCAGCATCGGTGAGAACATCACGGCGAGACGCTTTGCACGGCTGAAGGTAAAGACAGAGGGTATTGTTGAGGCATATATCCATCTGGGCGGAAAGATCGGCGTTATTATTGAGTTGGCCTGTGAGAAGGCAGAGACAGCCGGGGCGCCTGAGTTTAAGACGCTGGCGCGCGACATTGCCATGCATATTGCGGCTACAAACCCGATGTATCTGGCAGTTGCAGATATTGATCAGGAAGTGTTGGACAAAGAAGCTAAGATATATCGTGCGCAGGCATTAGAAGAAGGCAAGCCCGAGAATATTGTAGAGAAGATGGTAACGGGACGCATTAAAAAGTATGAGAAGGAAATCTGCCTGCTTGAGCAGCCCTTCGTAAAGGATCCCGACATGACGATCACGCAGTTGTTGGCAGCGAAAGGCAAGGAACTGGGTGATAAGGTTGATGTTGGAGGTTTTGTCCGTTACGAGATGGGTGAAGGCCTGCAGAAGAGAGAGGACGATTTTGAGGCCGAAGTGAAGGCACAGATGGAAGCTGCCAAGAAATAAGTATTTTGTGAATAAGAGAGCACAGGTGTGTTCTCTTATTCTTTTTTTATAGGGGGAAATTATGGAGCCGAAATATAAGCGCGTTATCTTGAAAATCAGTGGCGAAGCATTGTCCAGCAAGGACAACAATATTGATTTCGGAATTGTACAGCATGTGGCAAAGCAGATAGGCAGCATTCACGAGATGGGTGTGGATGTCGGCGTAATCGTCGGCGGAGGAAACATTTGGCGGGGCCGGCACGGAGCCGGAATGGACAGAACGACAGCTGACCATATGGGAATGCTTGCTACAGTAATTAACGCATTGGCGCTGCAAAACGGCTTGGAGGATATCGGCATCGAAGCGCGGCTGCAAACAGCAATTGAAATGCGGCAGATTGCCGAGCCCTATATACGCCGCAGGGCAATGAGGCATATGGAGAAGAGGCGCGTCGTCATTTTTGCCTGCGGAACTGGGAATCCTTATTTCACAACAGATACGGCAACGGCGCTTCGGGCGGCAGAGATGGAGGCAGAGCTTATCCTTCTGGCAAAAAATGTGGACGGTGTGTATGACAAGGATCCCAAAAAGCATCCCGATGCCGTTAAATTTGACGAAATAGCGTATCTTGATGTAATATCAAAAGGGCTGCAGGCAATGGATACCACTTCGGTAACGCTTTGCATGGAGAACGATATACCGATACTTGCTTTTGGACTGAACGACGATAACAGCATTATACGTGCTGTATGCGGGGAGAAAATAGGGACGATAATCAGATAGAAAGGAATACCGCTGTGAATATACAACATTTGATTTATGCTGTAGAAGTCGAAAAGATGCACTCTATAAGTAAAGCAGCGGAAAGTCTGTATATGGGGCAGCCAAACCTCAGCAGGGCGATTAAGGAACTGGAGGAATCTATAGGAATTACCTTATTTAACCGCACGCCCCATGGGGTGACGTCGACAACAGAGGGCGCGGAATTTCTGAAGTACGCGAAAAGCATTGTCGATCAGGTGACGGAAATAGAATCGATTTACAGCGGTGAGCGAAAGGAAAAGGCGACGTTCACCATATCGGTTCCGCGGGCAAGCTATATTGCACAGACATTTACGGATTTTGTAAAAAACGTCGACGTCAGCCAATCGTTTGAATTTAATTATAAAGAAACAAACGCAATGCGGACGATAAAAAATGTGGATGACGGATCTTTTTCACTTGGCATCATTCGCTTTCAGCAAAACTTCGAGGCATATTTTACTGCGATGATGGAGGAAAAATCCATGTCGCACAGGGAGCTGGGAAGCTTTTCTTATCTGGTACTCATGTCGGAAAGACACCCGTTGGCTCAAAAAGAGAGAATTGTTCTTGACGATCTGTCAAAATATATAGAGCTTTCGCATGGAGATCCATATGTGCCGTACCTGCCGTTTTCTGACGTAAAAAAAGCGGAGGATGACGCACAGCTGGACAAACGCATTTATGTTTATGAGAGAGGGAGCCAGTTCGACCTGCTGAGCGAGGTCTGTTCGACGTTTATGTGGGTTTCGCCGATACCGGATGTTATGCTGAAACGGCATGGACTGGTGCAGAGAAAGTGTGAGGATGCCACGCGAGTCTACAAGGACATCTTGATTTTTAAGGAAAAACACAAATTTACGGAGCTGGAAAACGAGTTTCTGGATGAACTGAAGAAGTGCCGGAAGGAAGTGTTCAGCGAAGTGAACTGAAACGGGGAGGAAAAATGGACGAATATATCAGCTTGAAAAAGTCGAACTGCAAGGACTGTTATAAATGCATCAGGCATTGTCCTGTGCAGTCTATCAAGTTTTCCGGGCATCAGGCGCACATCATCAAGGATGAATGTATTTTGTGCGGACGCTGTTTCGTCGTATGTCCGCAGAATGCAAAAGTAATCCGAAACGATCTGGAGCGGGCCAGGGTTCTTTTGGGTTCTTCGGATACGGTGGTAGCCAGTATTGCGCCGGCATTTGCGGCCAACTATCCCGGAGCTACCATCGGAACCATGGAGGAGGCTTTAAAACAGTTGGGTTTTGACGCTGTGGAGGAGACTGCTATCGGCGCCACCATGGTTACAAGACAGTATGAAAAAATGCTCGACAGCGGAGCCTCTACGGTTATATCCTCCTGCTGCCATACACTGAATCTGATGATTCAAAAATACTATCCCGAAGCGCTGCCTTATCTGGCGAAGTCGGTTACGCCCATGCAGGCTCACTGTATGGATATTAAAAAGAGATATGAAGGGGCTAAAACCATTTTTATCGGTCCATGTGTTTCAAAAAAGGCGGAGGCCGACCTGTACCCGGGAAATGTAGATGTTGTTCTGACCTTTGAGGAGTTGACACAGTGGCTGAAGGAGGAAGGCGTCAAGATTAAATGCGGTACGGATCATAACAATCAGAGCCGCGCAAGGCTGTACCCCACGATGGGTGGAATTGTCCGCACAATGAAAAAGGACAGGGATAAATATTCGTATTTCGCCGTGGACGGGCTGGAAAAGTGCAAGGAAGTGATTAAAGACGTTATAGCAGGCAAGATGACAGGCTG
>QAKS01000012.1 GCA_003343685.1 Clostridiales bacterium
CCCTCCTGTCCTACGCTCAAATGAGTTGTCCCATGTATCATTCCACGCATAAACATTGCATTGACGCTTTCTTCAAAAAAACGTGCAAGCCGCATTTTGTAATACATTTTCTGCATCTTTTCTTTAGATAGTTCCATGGCTCCTCCTTAAAAAAATAAAAATCGTTTTCTTTTTTAACTATACATATGTATGCTTTGATTACTATTGTTACTCTAGCACAGCACTATTGGTGCGTCAATAATAAACCACCATAATAATGAACATTTGTTCAGAATAATAATATATTTAATTCAAAAGAACATACGTGCTTAATGTCTGATTTTCACTTTTTTATCAGTAAATTTTAGCAATTCCCTTGACACATCCATAAAAATATGAAATAATTTTTTGCAAATATGATACATATCCAGCTTTTGATTACTGCGCTATTATTATGAAGAAAGGTACAAGGACGTGCACAATTCTGTATCACGGGACGACATGATTCTCGTCTCCAAAATGTATTACTATGGAGGCATGTCTCAAAACGAGATCGCGGACATGCTTGGCACATCAAGGCCAAAAATCTCCCGCATACTCTCTCTTGCAAAGCAGCGCAATATCGTTGAATTTTTGATTGACCCCTCCGGCGGCCAGCGCGAAAGAATGGCGGAATTCCTCAAAGCACAGTACAAGCTGGATGACGTCCTCATAGCGCCGTCATCGCCGAGGCCGGAGCAGGCTCTTGACAATCTTGCTCTGCTTGCAGGCTCTTATTTCGGGGAAAAGCTGAAAAACGATATGAATATCGGCATTTCATTCAGTACTGCCGTAGACGCCCTGATCAGGCATTTTGAGCCTGCTCACCCTGCCTCCGGCGCAACGGTTTATCAGATTCTCGGCGGCACGATGCTGGAGACAGGCTTTACCGACGCCCGTGACTCCGTCATTATGCTGGCCGAAAAAATCAAGGCTACGCCAAAGGTTATCCATGCACCGCTTGTAGTGGGCAATCCCCTGCTCAAAGAATTATTGCTGCAAGAGCCTGAAATATCCGGTCACTTTAAAGCCCTTGCCCATCTGGACATTGCCTTGATCGGCCTCGGGTCATCGCAGCCGGATCAATGTCTGCTGTATAAAGCCGGTTATATTACTCTGGAAGAATCGCGCCAGCTCTTAGAACAGGGCCTTGCCGCTGACATCTGCGCGCGCCGCATGAACGATCTCGGAGAAGAGCAGGAAACTTTTCTGTCGGAGAGGATTGTCGGCATAGACCTCAATACGCTTCGCAGCATTCCGACTGTTATCGGCATTGGCGCCGGAGCGTCCAGAGTGCATTCCATGATGGCTGCTATTCACGGAAAATATATCAGTGTTCTCGCCCTTGACGATATGGCTGCCATTGCTCTGATGGCTCACGAAGGACATATTTAATAACTGACCGATTAGGAGGAAATTATGATAAATAAAAAATCTTTTATTGTTCTGGGAATGGTCTTTCTCATTGTTGTTATCTTTTGCGGATGCGCTCAGGGCGCCGGAACGATTCCTTTGGAAAAGGACGAGCTGGATATTTCCGGAACCTATTATGGCTACGAGATTTATACTACGCCAAATACCAACACCACCGATTCGCCCGATACAGTCACTTTCCCTTGGACATGGACCATCACGCGGACAGGAGTGGAAACATATACGATCCATTTTTACCACCCTGCTACAGAGGCGGTCGGCAGCATTAAGGCCATGCCGGAATACGACTTGTCTGTAAACAATATCAAGCTTGTCTCCAACAGCTATATTGGTCTTGCCAATTACATCCAGCTGCACTTTGAAGAGAAGGACGGTCTTATGATGGCGCAGGGGCATTTTAATATGATCAAGTCCACCGGAGAAACCGACGTGCGGGTAATTGTTCTTACGCGAATCTCCAAATAAACAACATTCTGCCGGCACAAAAAACCCGGGCATAATTCATATGCCCGGGTTTTTTGCTATACCGTCAGCAACCGCAGCCGCAGCCGGAATTTGCCTGGCAGCACCCATTTCCGCTGGTAAGAGATGTACCGTTGTTGCAGAGCATCAGCAGTATGATAATCCACCAGATGCTGTTGCAACCGCAACCATCATTGGAAAATAATGAACTTCCGTTCCCGCCGCAGCACAGAAGCAGCAGAATAATCCAGCACGAGTCAAGACCGCAACCACAACCGTTATTACACATTATCGAATCCTCCTAAAACAATTTGATTTGTTATCTACTCTATAGTACGTCACAAAAATAGTTTTGTGCTTAGCTATTGACATCGCACTTTGTTTTGATTATGATTAATCATATAATATTTCATAAAAGCGGTTGGGGCTTGGCAACCCCCGTTGCAGCCGCGGTTGTTCTATGAGTGGGCGGATTTTCCGTCAACAAGGGTGGAACCACGGAAGAAATCTTTCGTCCCTTGCGTTACGCAGGGCGAATTTTTTATGATTTGGAAAGGACAATGGTATGGACAGGACAAAATTTACAATGGAAAAAATCGTCGCTCTCTGCAAGAACAGAGGCTTCGTATTCCCCGGCTCAGACATTTACGGCGGTCTCGCCAACACATGGGACTACGGCCCTCTCGGTGTAGAGTTCAAAAACAACGTAAAGAAAGCCTGGTGGCGTAAATTTGTCACCGAAAGCAAATATAACGTCGGGTTGGACTGTGCAATTCTGATGAATCCCGAAACATGGGTGGCGTCCGGCCACGTCGGCGGCTTTAATGACCCTCTTATGGACTGCAAAAGCTGTAAGGAGCGCTTCCGCGCAGACAAACTGATCGAAGAGTATGTCGCCGAGCATGAGCTGGACATCGACCCTGCGGCAATGGATAAAGAACAGATGGAAGCGTTCATCGCAGAACACATCGTCTGCCCGTCGTGCGGTGCAAGTGATTTTACGCCTATCCGCCAGTTTAACCTGATGTTTAAAACCTTTCAGGGTGTGAACGAGGATACGGCCTCCGAAATCTATCTTCGTCCCGAAACAGCACAGGGTATCTTCGTAAACTTTAAAAACGTACTCCGCTCTACGCGGCGGAAAATGCCTATGGGTATCGGGCAGATCGGCAAATCCTTCCGCAACGAAATCACGCCGGGCAACTTCACGTTCCGCACCCGCGAGTTTGAGCAGATGGAGCTGGAATTCTTCTGCAACCCCAAAGAGGAGATGGAATGGTTTCACTACTGGAAGGACTACTGCAAAAACTTCCTTCTCAACCTCGGCATGAAGGAGGAGCACATTAAGATGCGCGATCATTCGGCTGAGGAGCTTTCTCACTACTCCAACGCCACGACGGACATTGAGTATTTGTTCCCCTTCGGATGGGGCGAACTCTGGGGCGTTGCAGACAGAACGGATTTTGACCTCAAGGCGCATATGGATCATTCGGGAGAGAACTTTACGTATCAGGATCCCATTACCAACGAAAAATACGTGCCCTACTGCATTGAGCCCTCCCTCGGTGCAGATCGGGTGGCGCTCGCATTTCTCTGCGATGCTTACGATGAGGAGGAGCTGGAGAACGGCGATGTGCGCACCGTTATGCACCTGCACCCCGCTCTGGCGCCCTATAAAGCGGCAATCCTTCCCCTCCAGAAAAAGCTGACCGAGAAGGCGGACGAAGTATATTCCGCGCTGATCGGCGAATTCCCGTTGGATTACGACGTAAGCGGCAGCATCGGCAAGCGCTACAGACGGCAGGACGAGATCGGCACACCCTTCTGCATCACCATCGACTTTGATACGCTGGAGGACGGCTGCGTTACCGTCCGTGACCGCGACACGATGGAACAGGAGCGGATGCCCATCGAAAACCTGAAAGCGTTTCTGGAAGAAAAAACGAATTTCTAAGCCGACTTATAAAAGCCCGCGCAGGATGCTCTGCGCGGGCTTGTTTATTGCAGCCGTTCCATTCCCGGAACAAAGCTGTCGCTTGTCATTTCTTTTGTATCAGCCGTTCCATCAGCATAGGGCCTTTTTCCAGATACAGCCCCGTTTCGGAAGCCTCCCGTTCCGAATACCCCGAGGCGTTCGTCTCTCCTTCCGCATCGCTTCGGTAAATGGCGAACGGAACCGCTTCTCCCGTATGGGTGCGCAGGGCGACCGGCGTCGGATGATCCGGTGTCAGCAGGATAGCGTAATTCTCCCCTCTCTCCCTCATTCCTTCCATAATCGGTGCCAGCATTTCCCTGTCAATGGCCTCAATGGCCGCCACCTTTGCTGCGGCATCCCCATGATGCCCGCATTCGTCCGGTGCTTCCACATGGATGTAAACAAAATCACAGCCTTCGTCAATCAGCTTCAGAGCTGCCTCCGCCTTGCCCTTGTAGTTGGTCACCATTCCGCCGGTAGCCCCTTCCACATCTACCGTTCTCATACCGGCGCACAGGCCCAGCCCTTTGATCAAATCTACGGCACAAACCACACCGCCGTTTACACCGTACAAAGAAGCAATGGAATCGAACTTCGGCCGCGTTCCCTCGCCCCAGAACCACATAGAATTGGCGGGATTTTTCCCGGCAGTCCGTCGCGCCCTGTTTACCGGATGGTCTTTTAATACCTCATAAGAACGCTTCATCATCGAAAGAAGCCTGTCTCCATACCTCCCCGCCGGCAGATGTCCTGCCACCGGCTTCAGGCTAATGTCATGAGGCGGCGTCAGCTCCGTACCCGTTTTTCCCTCGTTCAACACCAGACAATGTCTATAGCTGATACCACAATACAACTGCATATCGTCGGCCTTAATATTTTGGTTCAGCGCGGCGATCAGCTCCTTCGCCTCCTCTGTTGAAATCTCTCCCGCCGAATAATCCACCATTGTTTTATTTTCATAGGGCTCCTCCTCGGAAAGTGTCACCAGATTACAGCGAAATGTCACATCGTCCGCTTTCAGATCAATGCCCAGACTCACCGCTTCCAACGGCGATCTGCCGCTGTAATACCGCTCCGGATCATATCCCATAACGGACATATTTGCGGTATCCGAACCCGGCGGCATGCCTTCGGGAATCGTCTTTACCATCCCCGTCGCACCGTGCTGTGCTATAAAATCCATATTCGGTTTAAAAGCGGCCTCCAACGGCGTCTTTCCGTCCAGCTCCCGAACAGGATAATCCGCCATGCCATCCCCAAGCATTACAATATATTTCATGGTTTTCCTCCAAAATCCCTTATCAAAAATAATATACACCTTTTTCCGCCATTCGTCCATATTGTAAATTGTACTTTTACCCTTATGGTGGTATGATACATATATATCCATATCATTCAAAATTATCGAGGAGGTATGAATCTCATGTTTGATCCGAACGATGGGTTTCTCTACGTCATTGTGGCAATTGTCATTGCCTTTGTCGTAGCCGAATCCATTTTCTTTCTGGTAAAGGCTTGGAAGCGCGGCAAGGCCATCGGAATGAGCACCGCCGTCTTGAAGCACACCGCATTTTCCAGCGGTATTTTCACCGTAGCTCCGGCGATTGCCATTTTGCTTGGGGTGATTGCCCTGTCCAAAGCGCTGGGGTTTCCCCTTCCTTGGCTCCGCCTGTCTGTCATCGGCGCCCTGACCTATGAAACCACTGCGGCTGCAACCGCTGCCAATGCCCAAGGTGTCGGTCTGGGCTCTCTGATCACAGACCCTCAGGTCTATGCGGCCATTGTATGGGTGATGACGCTCGGGATCATGCTTTCCATTATACTGGTTCCCATTCTGGGCAAGCGCATTGAAAACGGCGTTATGAAGCTGAAAACGAAAGACAAACAGTGGGGAGAGATTGTTATGACCTCCCTGTTTCTCGGCATGATTTCGGCCTTTCTCGGCCTCGTCTTTGCCGAGGTCAGCACAGGGCTTGTAGGGTGGATTCCCGTGTTCGTCATGATCGCATCGGCCATCGTCATGATAATTTGCGGACTGCTGATGAAAAAATTCAAGTGGAAATGGATGAACGACTACGCCCTCCCCATCAGTATGCTGGCGGGCATGGCTCTCTCCATACCGATTTCCAATCTGATTACTTCAATAGCAGGAGGTGGAATGTAATGAAAACGAATGCCAAAGAAAGAACGTATCGGGACGAAATGCACACTATAGGCCGGATCTGGACCGTTCTCGCCATTGTCATGCTGACGCTCGTCCCTATCGTAATCTGCATCTATTACAGCGCATGGCCTGAGCTTTCTTCCGTGATGAAGGGGCTTATGGGGGT
>QAKS01000101.1 GCA_003343685.1 Clostridiales bacterium
ACCTCCAGATTAATCCCGTCCAGCGCTTTTACGCCGGGGAACGTTTTTGAGACGTTTTCCAGTTTGATGAACACGTCGCTCATTTCGGAACCTCCTGCGAAAAAATCTCCTTCATGCTTTTGTACTCTCCCGGCGCCCCGGGCAGCCTCCAGCCCAGCGCCTGTATCGTCTCGTCTATGCCGTCCAAATCCTCATACGTGAGGTACGCAAGTTCGTCGCCCATCGTTTTCGCTGCCACAATCGATTCCGCCATAGATTCGAGAATCTGTATGGACTCGATTACCTCCAGCACGCCGTTGGGACTTAAAACCAGAACTCCGTGGCTCTCCAGCATAAACGCATTTGACTTGTTCATATAGGGATCAATCATATATCCCAGTTCTTCCATATTCGGATTCGCATAGGGAACCGTGATAATCGGCCCCAGCTGCATCATCGCCTCCGGTATCAGCGGCAGCATCAGCGCCTCCCTGCCGCCCCTGCATGCCGAAAGTCCGGTGGATATGGGAGGGTGCGCGTGCATCACCGCCTTGATATCCGGACGCTTCCTAAGGCAGTGCAAGTGCATAAACAACTCCCCCGTCGGCTTCATGCCCTCCGGCGTATAAATAATCGTGCCGTCCAGATGCACCGCACACAGATACTCGGGGCGCATTTTTCTCTTTGGCACATTAGTCGGCGTCACGATGACAAAGTCGTCGTCTGTACGGTACGCCACATTTCCGCTGACGCTGGGCCCATATCCCAGTTCGCCGTCGCGGTGGCAAACCTCAATGACCTCGTCTACCTGCCGCCTGTACTTCTCAAAAATTTTATCCATCTAAACCTCCCGATGCTCGGCCCACCCCGTTATACGAAGTGCTTCCAAGTATTTATCATTCCATATTTGCCGGTCTTTCGGTTCAAAGCGGCGTATCTCCTCACCGCTTCGGACAATGCGCCTGCCTTCCTCAAGGTCTGCAAGCCTGCCCGCCGCAGCCGCCTGCTGCATGAAACTTCCCAGCGTCGTAGCCTCTGCCGGCCCCGCCTCCACCGGTATGCCCATGGCGTTGGCTGCAAAGCCGCATAATATGCGGTTTTTCGCGCCGCCTCCCAGCATACTCATCATTTTATAGGTATCGCCGGAGCATTCCTCCAGTCTCTCTTTGCTGTATCGGTATCTCATGGCAAGACTTTCGAGGATCACGCGGCAGGTCTCTCCCCGCGTTTTGGGCGTCCGCTGTCCCGTCCTCCTGCAATAGTCCGCAACCTTTTTCGGCATATCATCCCGTCTGAAAAAGTCGTCCGCCTTCGTGTCTATCACGGCGAGAAACGGCTCCGCCTCTTCTGTCTCACGGTTCAGCACCTCCCAGGGAATTGTGCTGCCGTCCTGTTCCCAAAACCGCCTGCATTCCTGCAAAATCCACAGTCCTGTATGGTTAAAGCGCAGCTGCTTTTCTCCGTTCAGTCCCAGATCGTTCGTCACTCCTGCGCGAAACAGCCTCATATCGCGTTTTATCCCGTCTGTCACACAGCCCATGCAGGACCATGTGCCGCAGCTTAAATACAGACTCTTTTCTCTTTCGCAAGATGCTGCACAGCTCGCCGCCGACGCCGTATCGTGTCCTGCAACCGCCACCACTTTGACGCCCTTTTTCCCTGCAATTTCCGGCCTCATCTCGCCAATCGTCTCTTCGAACTGCAATACGCGGGGAAACCATCCGGCGTCCAGCCCCAATTCTTTCATATATTCTGCGTCCCAGTCCATCCGATCCATGTCAATCAGCTGGGACGTCGCCGCCTGCGTAATTTCGGATTTCATCTCACCTGTCAGAAACCAAGTGATCACATCGCTTATCATCAGCACCGTGCTGACCTGCTTCATCAGACCGGGATTTTTCTTCATCATATATCGCAAAAATACCGCCGGCTGAATGTCCATCGGCTTGTACCACGTTCTTTGGAACATGGTTTCTTCACTGACTTTGCCGTGCAGCTCTTTCAGGATGGAGCGAGGATTTGCGTCGCGGTAATGCACGGGGTTCATCAGCAGGTCTTTGTTTTTGTCAAACAGCCCTACCGTATTGCCCCAGGACGACACACCTGCCGTGCTGAAATCAAGCCCTTGTTCAACCGCTCTTCTGATCCCCGTCTCTATCTCCGCAAACAGCGACAGGATATCCCAGTACAGCACGCCGTTTACTGCAACCGGCCTGTTTTCAAACCTGTGCAGTTCCTGCATGTCTATGCGGTTGTCCTTCAGCCTGCCATACACCACTCTGCCGTTGCTGGCGCCGAGGTCTATCGCAATCATTCCCAATTCGTTCATTGTTCCGCCTTTTTACAGATAGTAGTCGTCCGGATCCTGAAAGGCTCTTTTCCCCGTATTGAGCTTTTTCAGCAGTTCCACATCTCCGGGGCTGAGCTCAAAGTCAAAAATCTCCGCATTCTCAACTGCGTGTTCTTTGGACGAGGCCTTCACCATCACCCGCACGCCAAACTGTGTCAGGTATCTGAGCGCAATCTGTGCGGGAGATTTGCCGTATTTTTCAGACAGGCCGCATATGATCTCGTTCTTCACCACATCGCCATACCGCAGCAACGGACTCCACGCTTCAATGACAATATCATGCCGCTTTGCATATTCCAGCATTTCATAGTCAATAAAAAACGGATGCATTTCAATCTGGTTTACCATCGGCAACTCTCCGCCCATTTCCCGCAGCGTCTCTATGTGGCTCACTTTAAAATTGCTGACGCCGATGGCGCGGAGCTCTCCTTTTTTGTAAAGCTCCTCCAGTGCCTTCCACGTTTCCTGATACAGCCCCTTCATGGGGCATGGCCAGTGTATGAGTAGCGTGTCAATGCGCGTTTTCAGTCTGTCGCGGCTTTTTTCATAGGCCTCCATCGTTTTTCGATAGCCATGGTCCGTGTTCCATATTTTTGTGGAAAGATACAGGCAGTCTCTGTCATAACCGCTCTTTTGAATTGCTTCGCCTACCTCCGCCTCATTTCCATAGTGCTCCGCGGCGTCTATCGCCCGGTAGCCTGCGTCGAGGCAGTTTTTGATGACCGTATCCATCGGAGTCTTCAAGGATGCCTTATATGTCCCTATGCCCATCATCTGGACGGACACGCCGTTTCTCAGTGTTACTTCCCGTATCATATATTTGCAAATAAATCGCGCATTCCCTTAAATGCCCCTTTTGCGCCGGGCATGATAGCGCCTCGTTTTTTCAGCAGGTCGTCCAGTCCGTCCAGCTCTTTATCGGAAAGCTCTCTCACATCCTCGCCCATAGCCGTCATGGCCATGATCGACTTTGCGACTCCTTCCATAATATTGACATATTCAACAGTCTCTTTGACGCCGCCCGGCCCCAACACCAGACAGCCGTGATTGCCCATAATAAAGCCGTTAGACCGCATAATATACGGATCAAACGAATACCCCAGCTCGTCGCAGTTAGGCTTCACATAGGGGATTGTAAAAACCGGCCCCAGCTGCGTCGCGGCATCCGGAAAGATCGCTTTTTTCATCAGCTCGGCGCCTCTCTTCGAGAAAGACATGCCGATGGCAAGCGGCGGGTGGGCATGCATAATGCCGCGAATATCCGTACGCTTTTTAAATATATGGAGGTGCATGAACATTTCTCCCGTGGGTTTTCTTCCCCGGGGAATATAAAGACCGCTGCCATCCGCGTCTACAATACAGATGTCCTCAAACGATATTTTTCTTTTGACGATACCTGTCGGTGTAATCAGTACAATATTGTCGTCCACTTTATAGGAAACATTTCCGCCGGAGCTTGCACCATATCCCAGCTCGCCTGCATGGCGGCACACTTCTACGACCTCGCATATTTCCTTTTCAAACCTTTGCTGTAATTCGTTCATTTGAATTTTTGCCTTTCTGGGTCTTCTTCGTTTTCTATATAATATACCCGAAACGCATAATTTGTCAATAAATAATTTGTTTTTTCAAAAAAAAATTTCTTTATTTCAAAAAATATTTTAAGCATTATTCTTCATTTTATTCCTTAATTTGGTTATTTGAGATAAATTAAAACCCCCTCCAAGAGGGGGAAATTTTAAAATAAAAAATTTATTTTGCGACAATAATATTGGCTCCGGCTCTGTGAAATTCCTCCAGCTCCGCTTCCGTTATGCCGTCGTCCGTTATAACCGCAGTAATTCTGCCGATATCACACGTCGTCACATAGGCGATATTGCCTATCTTCGTGCTGTCAGCAAGCACATACACCTCTTCCGCCTCCTTAATCATGCAGTTTTTAATCCGCACCTCGCCCTCGTTTGTATCCATAATGCCCCGTCTCGCATCCAGAGCAGCGCAGGTAATAAAAGCCTTGTTCACATTATAGCTTTTGATAGCGTTTTCCGCATGGGAACCCTGAAACGACATGGATTTTGCCCGAAGCCTCCCTCCGGTGCAGAACACGGTCACACCCTCGTTTCTCGCCAGTACATTTGTCGTCTCAAGGGAGTTCGTAATGACAACCACATCCTGCACATTGGTCAGCGTCTGGGCCAGCACCACAATACTGGAGCCTGCATCCATCACAATTAAATCCCCGTTTTTAATGAGCTTGTTTGCCTCGCGGGCAATTTTCTGTTTTTGGCTGAAATTCTGGATTTTTCTCTGATCCATGGAAATTTCCCCGCCGATCTCCCGCACGGTTGCTCCTCCGAAAGTGCGGATGATCAGGCCGCTCTCACTCAGAGAGGTAAGATCCTTTCGGATTGTCTCCTCTGTTACATTAAAGTGGTTGCTCAGTTCCTCACACGTGACCTGTTTTGCGTTTCTGATATATTCCAGCATGCTCTCTCTGCGCGTATTCTTTGACATTTGCGGCTCCTTCAAAATTCCATTTTCTGTTTCATTATCAATGATCATATCACAACCGCTTCTGTTTTGCAAATATTTTTCTGTTTTATACAATAATATCTCTTAAATAAAAAGAGATTGTCTTTATTTTTGTATTCGTTTCAGTCACATCTGTTTTCCGTCCGCAG
>QAKS01000103.1 GCA_003343685.1 Clostridiales bacterium
CTCTGCGGCAACATATTTTTGGCTGTCTCTATTCGCAGTATGTTACATCAATTTTTCTGAGCGTGTACCGGCGCGGGAATCCTTCCGCCCCGCTCTACAAACTCCGCCGCAGACGCTCGGTTGACCGGCATGATGGGCGCCGTACCCAAAAGGCCGCCGAAGCTCACCTCGTCCCCCACGGTCTTTCCGGGGACGGGAATGATGCGCACCGCCGTCGTTTTGTTGTTGATCATGCCGATTGCCGCCTCGTCCGCAATGATGGCGGCGATCGTCTGCCACGGGGTATCTCCGGGAATAGCGATCATATCGAGACCCACCGAGCATACGCACGTCATGGCCTCCAGCTTTTCCAGCGTCAGACAGCCGCTCCGGGCTGCCGCAATCATACCTGCGTCCTCGCTCACCGGGATAAAAGCGCCCGACAGCCCTCCCACATGGGACGAAGCCATGATGCCGCCTTTTTTCACCGCATCGTTAAGCATGGCAAGAGCCGCCGTCGTCCCGTGAGTGCCGCACGTCTCCAGACCCATATTTTCCAGTATGTGTGCAACGCTGTCCCCCTGAGCCGGTGTCGGCGCCAGCGACAGATCCACAATGCCGAAGGGCACACCGATCCTGCTGCACGCCTCCCGCGCCACCAGCTCACCCATCCGCGTAATATTAAACGCCGTCTTTTTGATAATCTCTGCCAGTTCGCCCAGCGTGGCACCCTTTTTATCCGCAATCGCAGCCGACACAACGCCGGGGCCGCTTACACCCACATTGATGACGCAGTCCCCCTCGCCGACACCGTGAAACGCGCCTGCCATAAAGGGGTTGTCCTCCACGGCGTTGGCAAACACCACCAGCTTTGCCGCGCCGATGGCGTCTTTAGCCGCGGTCAGCTCCGCCGTCTCCTTGACCGCTCTTCCCATCATGGCTACGGCGTCCATATTGATCCCCGCTCTGGTTGTCCCCACGTTGACGCTGCTGCATACGATATCCGTAGATGCCAGCGCCTCAGGAATACTTCTGATAAAGTTTTGCTCTCCCTCGGTCATTCCCTTCTGGACCAACGCCGAAAAGCCGCCGATAAAATTGACGCCTACATCCTTTGCCGCAGCGTCCAGCGCCCGCGCATAGGGCGTGTAGTTCACCGTTCCGGCGGAGGCGCCGATGAGCGATATAGGGGTAACGGAAATTCTCTTGTTGACGATGGGGATGCCGTATTCCGCCTCGATGGCCTCCCCTGTCGAAACAAGCTTTTCCGCCTTTTTTCGTATTTTATCCCCGATTCTGGAGACAGTCGTCTTTTCATCCCCCGTAATGCAGTCCAGCAGCGATATTCCCAGCGTAATTGTGCGGACGTCGAGACACTGCTTTTGAATCATCTCTATGGTGGCAAGTATTTCTCTTGAGTTCAGCATACAAACACGCCCCTATATTCTGTGCATCGCCTGGAAGATTTCCTCCCGCTGTACCTGAATATCCATGGACAGCTCCCGGGCGCAGTCGTCCATTCTCTCTTTGAAGCGGTCCAGCGTTACGTTCATCTCGGAAAGGTCTGCCATCATAATCATGGTAAAGCACTTTTCCCGCATGACCGTCTGCGAAATGTCGATAATATTGGCGTTCATCTCATAGAGCGCGCCGCTGACCGTAGCGATAATACCCGGCCTGTCTTTTCCAAGCACTGTAACTATAACTGTCATATCTCGTCCTTTTCCTTTAATTTATCATAAATATAGGGATTATCCTCTACATTGCGCAGTTTTTTGATGCTGATCTCCCTCGGAACGTAATTCACGATGTAGTCGATCGCATCCTGCGGGTCATCCGTCACATAATACAGTTCCCGCGTGGCAGGTTTTGTAAAGCGCTGCTCGATAGACCGCTCCATCATTTCCAGCAGCACGTCAAAATATCCGCCGCAATTGTAGATTACAATAGCCTTATTATGCCGCTGAAGCTGTTTTAACGTCAAAATTTCGAAAAACTCCTCAAAGGTACCGCAGCCGCCCGGCGTCATAATAAACGCGTCGGCGTTGTTTTCCATGATGGTCTTTCTTTCTCTCATGGTCTTGGTGAAAATCATTTTGGAGCAGTTCTCATACAAAACACCGTCCACATCAAAAAAATCCGGCGATACGCCGAGAACGTCGCCGCCGTTCTCAAATACACCGCGGGCTACCGCACCCATCAGACCCTGTGCACCGCCGCCGTATACAATGTCTATCTTTCTGTTCGCCAGCATTTTGCCAAGCTTATAGATTTCTTCCTTATAAAAATCACTGATGGCCTCGCTGGAGGCTCCGTATACGCATATCCTCATGATATCAGTTCTCCTCTCTTCTCCGCCGCAGTTTTTTCAGCAGATATTGAAAATAATTATACACCAATTTTTTCATTAGTTCAACGCAGGCAACGTTAATAATATGTTATAATATAGATAATTTAAGGAGGTACACCGTATGTTTGACTACCATATGCACACAAAAAGCTCTTTTGACAGCACCGCCGAGCCTGCAGACATGGCCAAGGCCGCAAAGAACGCCGGCCTTTCCGAGATTTGTCTCACCAATCATGTGGACATCAACCATGTTTTCCCTAAGGGCTCCTTTCCGTTCGACTTAAACGAAATAGCCGCCGACTACGCATCCGTAAAAGAAGGCGTCGACGGAGTTACCGTAAAGTACGGAGTAGAGCTTGGTGTGGAAACCTGCACTGCTGCCGAGTATGAACAGCTTTTGGACAAGCTGGATTTTGACTTCATCATCTGCTCCCAGCATTTTGTAAACGGTATTGACCCGTTTTTCGGCGACGAATATTTTAGCGGGAAAACCCTGAGAGAGGCTTTTGAGCAGCATCTCCTCGCCAACCTTGAGGTTCTCCGCCGGTTCAAGCGCTACAGCGTCGTCGGTCATTTAGGCTACCCCGCAAAATACTGCAAAGACACTCCTACCGTAATCGGAATGTCAGACTACGGCGATATCATAGATGAAATCCTGAAAACCGTTATTGCGGACGGAAAAGGAATCGAAGTCAATACGTCCGGTATCGCCATCACCGGCGAACCCATGGCAGCTTACAGTGTTGTGGCCAGATTTCTGGAGCTGGGCGGTGAAATCGTCACCATGGGTTCCGACTCACACGATCCTTCGCGTGTCGGCGACCGGTTTCATGAGGTACGGGAACGTCTCCTGTCCATCGGCCTCAAATACGTCTGCACCTTCTCACAAATGAATCCGGAGTTTCACCTGCTTTGATCTGCGCCGCATACCTGCCGTATCGTGTCGATATAGTCGTCCATTGCACCGATCCGGTCAATGGGCGACAGGTCGATAAAGCTTCTGTTGATCGCCGTAAACCTCTTCAGTTCATTTTCCAGCTGTGCATTTCTGATCGCCTCATGAGCCAGCTCTCCGGCGACAGCCTCTTTTGCGGATTCCGCCTCTCTGAGCTGACGCTTCAGGCGCGACACCTCTCCCGGCAGACACTCTCCGGCTGTGAGCAAAAGCCTGTAGATACTTTTAATGGCAGCTTCCCCTTCTTTGCCGCACGTCATCATCAAAGAAATCATGTCGCCCGTAACCGAACCGGAATCACCGTTTTTCTCCTTGCTGTATGGATCGAAATACTTTTCGCCGTTCTGCTCCATCCGTTCCATCACGCTTCTCGTCAGCTCTTCGTTGTTTTTGATCGTGCTTCTGTACTTATTCTGGTAGCGCAGCATCAGTTTTTTATCGCCGCCGCCCATTTCCATCGCCATGCTCCTCACCGACCTGCCTTCCGCCTGGCCCTTCAGCATGTCGTGGATCAGCTCCTCTGTCTCTTCTTTCGGAAATGGTATAAACGTCGTCGAAAGAGGGCTTCCCTCTTCCTTTATCTTTAAATAGTAATAATTACGGATGCTGTTCGGTTTTCTTCCGGTGATGGACGCAACTCTGTCAAACACGCTCTTGATCGGCCTTCCTTCAGCCCCTGCAAGCTTCGCTTCGTCAAACAGAGTGTCTGTCTCCCATGGGGTCCAGCCCCCCTTTTTGATTGCGCTCATTTGAATCTTCCTTTCATTATGATGTTTCCTATATTATTCTCACCGTATCCCTGATTTATTCTTTTTGCATCCTGCCCGCGGCACATGCAAAATCGGTCATTTTTCTCCGTAATCATATATATCTGTTCGGAATATATTTTATGATATGAAAGACATTATACTTTTGACTGTTTCCTGCCGCATCAGCGGAATTGTAGAAATCGACGGCGTCATATGCGGGCGCTGCGGCAGTTTCTCGCTGCCTGTCAGCCGCCGTCCCATGCTCATCACCTATACACCGCTCACCACCGGCAGCGGCACGGCATATCTGCCCGTAACGCGCCTGATCGACCTGACCGACCATCCGTCCGTCTCCGAACCCGATGGAGTCATGTCTGTCTATCTGGCACGGGATCGCGCACTGCTCTATATTTTTCCTCCGGAAATTTCCGTTTCCGGCCAAAAGTCCGGCGCCGCTCCCCATAAGAACCAGCCATCTGCCTCTGTCGGTGAACAGTTGATCCACGCCATCGCTGCCTCCAACGCGGCAGAAGCGGAAGCGCTTCTCGCCCCGTCTCTTCAAAAGCAGGCCGGATATGCAGCGCTGCGGGAATATTTCGGCGATTTCGCTTCTGTCGTAAACGACGGTTCCGCACAGAGCCCTGCCGACGTCACGCTTGCTTATCCTGTCTCCCCCGGGGTTTACTCACTTTCCACGTTTACATTTTCCGTTCGGGACGGTAAAATAACCAACATAGATGGAAAATGACACAGGTCTTGCACAAAATTTTCTTCTGTGCTACAATAATTGATACATATTAGACAGGCTTTCGTTGCTTTTGCAGCCCTGCCATATAAAGTATATTCTGTACCCGTAGCTCAGCTGGATAGAGCGTTGGACTCCGACTCCAAAGGTCAGAGGTTCGAATCCTCCCGGGTACGCCACAAAAACCCCGTTAAATAGGCATTTATCGGGGTTTTATCTTTTTAACAGGCAAAAAAAATTACCACATTTCAGGCTCAATTTACCACATTTTTTGAAGGCGCTGTTCCTCCGAGAGAAGATCAAGCCGTCTTATTATTTTGCTCAAAAAACAGATTTACCACATTTTTAATGCACAATTTGTAGTACGAGGCTTTATAATGCTGTATTTTATGGACTCAATAGACAAAAAACATACGGAAAGGAAGAAAAAACTATGCAGGAACAACAGACAAATAAAAATATTTTATGCAAGCAAGGTGTATATTTACCCGACGGATCAGTATCTAATACAAAACTAAATGCCATATCCGGGGTACTTACATCGCAGCTCATAGACAATCTTTTGGAACTGATAAAAGATCTTACCGTTTTCAAAGGGATTACCGCATTTTGGTGGGAACTTTACGAAGCATCCGATTATTCTTCTTTAGGGGCAAGCATAAAAACTTCTTATTTAACGGCAGGTCTTGTAATACCCGAAGTAATCGACGCCATCTTCCAAAGCAACGATGAAGCATTGCAGGAAGTTTATTTTTACGAATTTCTTATGGATACCGAAGAAACTTGCATTGAGTACACAGAAGCGTATTAACTGCCATAATTTCAATTTGATATCCGTTTGCAGCAGAGCAAGCGGTTATTTTTATTTCAAAAGGAGGAAAATTTCAATGACCAAAGTAATCGCCCTCGCCAACCAAAAGGGTGGTGTGGGAAAAACAACAACAGCCGTTAATCTCGGCGTTGGGCTTGCACGGCAAGGCAAAAAGGTGCTGCTCATCGACGCTGACGCACAGGGAAATTTAACAGACTCACTCGGGTGGAATGAGCCGGACAAGCTGTCGGTGTCTCTTGCGACCATCATGACCAAAGTAATTATGGAGGAATCAATCGAGCCGGGCGAAAGCATCTTGCACCATGATGAGGGTGTTGACCTTATTCCCGCAAATATAGAACTCTCTGCAATGGAAATGACCCTCACCAATACAATGAGCAGAGAGATCGTGCTGCGGAGCTATCTAAACGAGGTAAAGAACAAATACGATTATGTTCTTATAGACTGTATGCCGAGTTTAGGCATGATCACCATCAATGCCCTTGCTGCATCGGACAGCGTGATTATTCCGGTGCAGTCGCACTATCTCCCTGCCAAGGGAATGGCGCAGCTTTTGCAGACCATTAACCGGGTAAAGAAGAACATCAACCCCAATCTCAAAATTGACGGCGTATTGCTGACGATGGTAGATGGACGCACAAACCTTGCTAAAGATGTGTCGTATATGCTTAGAAACAACTATGGGGATAAGCTGCATATTTTCAAAACGGAGATTCCCCTTGCCATTAAAGCGGCGGAAAGCAGCGCGGAGGGAAAAAGCATTTATCTGCACGACAAAAACGGAAAGGCGGCGCAGGCGTATGCGGCTCTGACAAAGGAGGTGTTGAGCGGTGGCAAGCAGCGTTCGGAACATGAAGCTGACTTCAGTAGATGACCTTTTTTCTACCGAGGAAACGCGGCAGGCGGAAGCCCAACAGCATGGCGAGCAGATTTTAACTGTTCCT
>QAKS01000075.1 GCA_003343685.1 Clostridiales bacterium
GCTGTGTATAAGAGACAGAGTGGAGACAATCTTTGTCTCATGCACGCCTTTCAGTTCATAGTGATGATGCAGAGGCGCCATTTTAAAAATACGTTTATGGCGCAGCTTATAGCTGCCCACCTGCAAAATGCAGGACAAACCCGACAGCACATACATGATGCCGATGACCGGAATCAGTATCTGCAGTTTCGAAATAATAGCGACCGCCGCTATGGCTCCGCCTAAAAACAGCGAGCCCGTATCCCCCATAAATACCTTTGCCGGGTAGGTATTATACCGCAGAAAGCCCAGTATGGCTCCCGTAAGCGCAGCAGCAAAAATCATCAGATCCTTTGCCCACATTGTGGACGTTCCCAATGCCAGAAAAATGATGGTAAAAGTCGCTGCGTCAAGCAGCGTCACGCCGCCGGCAAGTCCATCCAGACCGTCTGTCAGATTTACACAATTGGTTACTGCCAGTATAACAAATACAGTAAAAGGAATATACCAAATCCCTAAATCCCAATAAACGTCTGCAATGGGAATGTAGAGCGCACTGCCGATCTCGCTGTCATTGTATGCAAAAAACGCTGTCAGGATTGCAAAGATAAGCTGTGTGCCAAACTTCTGATATACCTTCAATCCCAGATTCCTGTGCTTCAACACGATAATCAGATCGTCGATCAGACCGATGATTCCATAGGCCAGCGCACAGATCAAGGCAACCCACACATACCGGTTCGTCTCTCCGATAAATACCAAAACGCCGGCAATGACGCCGAGCGTTATAAAAATCCCCCCCATCGTGGGCGTCCCTGCCTTAGATAAATGGGACTGGGGGCCGTCTTCCCTGATTGACTGGCCCGCGTGCATCTTCCGCAGCACGGGAATCAGCAAAAATCCCGCGCCGAGGGATACGACAAAACCAATCAGTACAGCTAAAATCAAAGTTTGCATAAAACACCTTCTCCAAAATTAATCAGCCATCATTATACACTGACGGCCTGAAATAATCAACCGATTCTCCCCAGCTCCGAAAGCAGCTCCTCCACGATCACCTTTTCGTCGAAGGGGTGTTTTACGCCCTCGATTTCCTGATAATCCTCATGTCCCTTGCCCGCCAGCAGAATCACGTCGTCTTTTTTCGCATGTTCCAGCGCATACCGGATTGCGTTTCTCCTGTTTTCAATTACGATATAGTCCCCGCCCGACTTTTCTACCCCGGGAATAATCATATCTATAATATCCATAGGCTTTTCAAACCTGGGATTATCCGATGTAATAATCGAAAAATCTGCCATCCGGCCCGTGATCTCCCCCATAATCGGACGCTTTCTGCTGTCTCTGTTTCCCCCGCAGCCCACGATAGAAACAATGCGCCCTTTTGCAAAGCCCCTTATTGTCTGTAAGGTGCTTTGCAAACTGTCCGGCGTATGTGCGTAATCCAAGATGACTGCATAATCTCCGCCGTGTGTATTGAGCGCTTCGAATCTGCCGGGAACGGACTTCATTCTGCCGATGCCCGCAGCAATATGTTCCGCGCCAATTCCCATGCACATCGCCACCGCCGCAGCGCACAACGTGTTGTAGACACTGAACATCCCGGGAATTGCCACATGAATCGGGAACGTTGTGCCGTCCTTCCCCACCAGCTTATACGCACAGCCGTCTATATGCAGCTCGACATTCTCCGCGCGGACATCTCCTTTGTTCATTCCGTATGTAATGACTCTTCCCGTCGCCGCGTCTTTCATATATCCGCCATACCTGTCGTCCGTATTGATAACTGCATTTTCGGAATTCTGAAAGAGGATTGCCTTTGCCGCCGCATAGTTTTCAAAAGTTTTATGAAAATCCAAATGATCCTGCGTCAAGTTTGTAAAAGCTGCTGCCGCAAATTTAATGCCGTATACCCGTTCCAGAACGAGCGAGTGGGATGACACCTCCATAACGACGGAATTTACGCCCTCATCTACCATTTGGCGCAGAAGCCGCTGTAAATCCATGGACTCCGGCGTCGTTCTCTCTGTATGAATCGCCCTGTCGCCAATCAGATTGACAATCGTTCCCAGCAGCCCCACCTTTTCACCCGCCGTCTCCAGTATATTTTTGATCATATAGGTAATGGAGGTTTTCCCGTTTGTTCCGGTTACGCCGATCATTCTCAAGCTTTTTGCAGGTTCACCATAAAAAAAGGCCGACATCTCCGCCATTGCCCGCCTCCCATCCTCCACAACAACCTGCGTTACGGGAACGTCCTGCAGTTCTGAGACGACGATACAGACAGCTCCCCTTTCGACTGCCATTTTCGCATATTTGTGTCCATCCGTTTCGTATCCTTTGATACAGAAAAAAAGATCGCCCTTGTCCACCTGCCGGGAATCGTAATTCATACCGGATATTTCAACATCTGTACTGCCAACCACCCTGCAGTGAATTCTGTCTGTCATTTCTTTTAAAAGCATTTCATACTCCCCCTGTCAATCGGTTTTATCCCGCGTCATCGTGTGTATTCTTCCGGTCAGGTTCCGCTTTACCACAGGTCACTGTCACTCTCCTGTCGGCGGGCAGCTCGCTCCCCGCGGCGGGTGACTGTTCCGCCACCATTCCGTTTCCGTTGTCCATGTCCTGCAGCACGATATCTAAGCCTGCCTGCCTACATACAGTATACGCTTCCGACAGCTTCTTGCCAATAAGATTAGGCACTGTCTCCTCATTTTCTTGTTCAATCGTCCCCACTGCCTCAATCCGGGAGCCTCTTTGCACCTCTGTCCCGGCGGCGGGACTCTGCTCTTTTGCCTTTCCCGATCCGATAAAGTCTACCGACAATCCGCTTTCCTCTGCCGCCTGCCGAGCCTCGTCCGCCGTCATCCCCGTGAAATCCGGTACGTTTGTCATTTCCGCATCAGCGCCCTCCGCCTCATATCCCGCCGACTTCAGGCACTTCTCCAGAATATCCTTTGCAAAAGGCGCAGCTACTACACTGCCATAATCCACCGCTACATTTGGTTTATACACAATAAACAGACAGAGAAATTTCGGATCGTCCGCCGGAGCAAACCCGATAAAAGAGGAAATATGCTTGCCCTGGACGATTTTTCCGTCTTCATCGTAAATCTGTGCGGTACCCGTCTTTCCTCCCACGGCATACCCTTCAATTTTAGCATTCTTACCGCTTCCTTCGTCCACGACGCCCTGCAGCAGAGTGCGGACCATTGCCGACGTTTCTTCCGAAATAATTTGACCTCTCTCCTGCGCTTCAAATTTCTTTACGGTGTTTCCCTCGCCGTCTGTCAATTCGGAAACGAGCCGCGGCGTATAGAGCGTTCCCCCGTTAATCGCCGCAGATACGCCCGTCACCAGCTGCAGAGGTGTCACCGCTATGCTCTGTCCGAAACCGATTCGTGCCAGATCCGTATTTCTGACATATTTCTCTGCCGTAACAATCCCCGCAGCATCCGTGGAAAAGTCAATCCCCGTTCTGCTTCCGAAGCCAAATGCGGAAATATATTCGTAAAAGGAGTCAGTTCCCATGTTAAGCGCCATCGTCATAAACGCCGGATTACAAGAGTTTTGTACTGCCTCCGCCAGCGTCTCATGACCGTGAGGGTTTCCCACCCTCCAGCAGCTTATTTTTTCGCCGTCCACCAACTTCGCACCGGTGCAGTTAAACGTCGTCGCCTCCGTCGTGGTTCCGCTGTCCAAAGCCGACGCCAGCGTAATAATCTTAAAGGTCGACCCGGGTTCGTACGCATCCGTCACCATTCTGTTTTTTGTCAAACTGGTCAGCTTTTCCGTATCGCTCCTGTCCAGATTGTTGAGGTCTGCGCTGGGGTAGTTTGCCATTGCCAAAACACTGGCGTCGGACGGATCCATAACGATTACACCAACCGATTCGGCATCGTTCTGCTCCATTGCCTCCCGCGCCGCTGTCTCCGCAAAGTTTTGTATTTTCGAGTCAATGGTGAGTACGACATTCAGCCCGTCCTCCGGCTCTATATAGGTCTTTTCCGAGTCTGAAACTGATCGTCCCTTTGCGTCTACCAAAGACAGCTCCGTGCCGTCGTATCCTTTTAAATACTTGTTGTAGGCCTTTTCAATGCCCTCTTGACCGTCTCCGTCCGCACTGGTATACCCGAGAACCTGCGCGGCAAAATCATTATAAATGTAGTATCTCTTTCTGTCGGAAAAAAAGTCAACCCCTGACAGACCCAATGCCTCAATTTTTTCCGCCTGTTCGCTGGTGATCTGCCGTTTCAGCCAGACCTCCATTTTGCTTTTGTCACTTGCCTTGTCAAATATGGTCTGTTCGTCCATCTCCAATATTTCGGAGAGAAGCGAGGCCACTTCGCCCGGATCTTTAATATCCTGCGGTTTTAAAAGCACACTTTTGACTGATGCGCTTGTCGCCAGCACCTGACCGTTGGCGTCTAAAATATCGCCCCGCTGCGCGACGATCGTCGTCTCGCTGGTCCACTGGTTTTCCACCTGATCCTGCAGCGTACCCGCCTCAATAAACATCAGCTGTACCATGCGCAAAATAATAACGGCAAAAAGAACAAGAACCGCATAGAACAATCCCCTCAGTCTCTTTTTGCTGTTTATTTTCTTATTGGCATTACTATTCAAAGACAATCCCTCAAACTCATCCGAATAATTCGCTCAACAGCCGTCCAAGCGTTTCCAAAAAACCTCCGCCGTCTGCATTGGCGTCCGCCGTTGCCACAGGCGCATCCGTGTCTTCTATTTGTATGTATCTCACCTGATCGTTATTCGGGAACTGCATACCCAGCTCGTTTTCTGCCTTTGCCTGTACCTCCTGCAGGTTTGTCTGCGCCGCTATCTCTACCGATTTCTGTTCGATTGCACTGTCCAGCTTTGTAATCTGCTCTTTGATCGTCACATTCTTCAGATTGATGGAGCTGATCTCCGCCTGTCTTGAAATACCGAACGCAAAGAGAAGAAACAACGCAAATACCATCAGACAGTCGGCCAGAACTCGTTTCCTTTTTTCCTGAATCGCCCTGATCTCCGCCTGCGATTGCGTCTGAGACTGGCGTGCGGTTTTTTTCCGCGTCTTTTCAGCCGTTCCGGCATACCCTGCCACAGCCGCCTGCCTTCTCATTTTTTTGGGCAGCACATCCCAGTCGCCTACCACGACTGCCCTTGTCACCGTTTCCGGTTTTCGGCTCCGCCGAATAATCTCTTCTTCCGTATAATAGTACTCTTCCGTATTATCATATGTGTCATCATAATAGCTTTCGTACTTATACGCGTTGCTGCTCCGATTCATGTTTCCCTGCATCCTCTCACAAATATCCTCAGCTTAGCGCTTCTCGACCGCGGATTATTTTCCGTTTCCTCCGCAGTCGGCAAAACAGGTTTCCTGGGAATTGCTTTCCCCTTTGCCTTCTTTCCGCATACGCACTGCGGAAAATCCTTGGGGCATTCACATGGGTCCTCCGCCTTTCTGAATACCTTTTTAACGATTCTGTCCTCCAAAGAATGGAAGGAAATCACCGCCAAAACTCCGTCTTCGCTCAATGCGTCTATATAGTCGTTCAGCGCCCTTTCAAGACCGGAAAGTTCGTCATTGACCTCTATGCGTATGGCCTGAAAAGTCCGTTTCGACGGATTTCCCCCCTTGCGTCTGGCCGCAGCAGGTATGGCGTCCTTTATAATATCCGCCAACTCCCCCGTCGTGGAAAGAGGTCTGCGCTCCACGATCATTTTGGCAATCCTCGGCGCAAATTTTTCCTCTCCATACTCATATAATATCCGCCTGAGCTCGTCCTCACTGTACGTGTTGAGAACCGTCCTCGCATCCTTTTCAGACTCACGGTTCATTCTCATATCCAGTGGCGCGTCGGCAGAGTATGAAAATCCTCTTTCCTCTTCATCCAACTGGTAAGAGGATACGCCGAGATCCAACAATGCGCCGTCAATGCTCTCTACCTGCAGCTCTTTGAGAATTGCAGAAAGATTTTTAAAGTCGTCATGGATTAAAGCGAACCTGCCCTCGTATGCACTGAATTTCTTCCTGCATCTCGTGATTGCATCGGCATCCTTATCTATTCCGATCAAACGGCATCCGGCATCCAAAATTCCCTTGGAGTGTCCGCCGCCGCCAAGAGTACCGTCGACGATCAGCTTTCCCTCTCCCGGTTTTAACGCTGCCATACATTCGTTATACATCACGCTTATATGTCCGCTCATATGCCAAGCTCCATTAATTTCTCCAAAGTCTCTTCAAAGCCGTCATTCGCCGCTTCGCTGAAATCATCCCAGTTCTCCTTAGACCAGATTTCTGCGCGGTTGACCACACCGTTTACAAGCACGTCCTTTTCCAGCCCCGCATATTCACGAAGCCTTTGGGGAATCACGACTCTGCCCTGCTTATCCGTATCACATTCTGTAGCCGAAGCGCACAGCAGACGAAAAAAACTCTGCGCTCTTCTGTCTGCAAGCGGAAGGGTGGTGAGCTTTCCCACAAATTTCTCCCATGCCTCCGCAGAAAACACAAAAAGACATTTGCCAATGCCCTGGCTCAATATGAATTTTTCACCCAGATCGTCCCTGAATTTTGCAGGCACGAATACCCGCCCTTTCGGATCCAGAGTGTGGGCGTAGCTTCCAATCAACATGTCCTTTTGCACCCCAAGTTAAAATTTTAACCCATTTTGCTCCACTTAAAACCACTATACACCATTTCTTATGGATTTTCAACCTATTTTTGTGAAAACACAAATTTATATAAATAACGGCACAGAATACACCGAACGACATTCTTTTCAGTCATTTTCAGCTAAACTGTAGTCATCACCAATACCCGGAGGAAAAAAATGAAACACAGCAGAACCCCCAATCAAAGAAGCAGCGAACTCGAAGAATATGAGCAGATTATTAACGAGCAAAAGAAAAGAATCAACACACTGCGGGATGAAAAAAGAGAGCTTGCGGAAATTCTTTCCCATTACGAGGGACAAAAAGAGATGATCTCCGGCGCAATGATTAACGCAGAGATCACCTCTCAAAAAATGATTGAAAATGCAAAAAGAACAGCCATCCAGATTCTGTCGGACGCCAACAAAAAAGCCGAATGGGAAGAGACTCGGCTCACATCATACAGACGTCAGCTCCTTGAGCTGGACGACCGCTGTGAAAAAATACTTGCGGATATCCGCTCTCATCTGGCCGAGGAGGATCACCACTCCCTCGGTATTGTCGTAGGCGGCAGGCAGTAGACAGCCAGCAGGCCTGTTAATTGAGCACAACGCGGTCCCGCCGGTGGGAAGCCTCCCGCTCCGCCATCGCACACAGCACGGCAAAATCCCGGGGAAACCGCTCTGCCATCGCGTCTATTGTCCGGCGGCATTCTTTCAGCATATCGGCATTTCGTATCAACTGCCACATCATCATTCCGTCGTCCCCATGCTGTCTTTCCCCCAGCAGCTCACCGCCGCCGCGCAGCTCCAAATCCTTTTCGGCAATTTTAAAGCCGTCATTTGTCTCCTTCAGCACCTTCAGCCTCTCAAGCCCGCTGCCGTCGCTCACCAGATAGCAGTAGGACTTTTTTGCACCCCTGCCCACTCTTCCTCTGAGCTGATGGAGCTGAGCCAGCCCGAAACGGTCTGCGCTTTCTACAACCATGACGGTAGCTTCCGGAACATCCACGCCCACCTCTATCACTGTTGTAGAAACCAGCACTTTGATCTCACCGCCGCAGAACCGCTCCATAATCTCTTCCTTTTCAGACGCGCTCATTCTTCCGTTCAGACCGCATAATTCCTCAGGGGCAAAAACAGAAGACAGCTCCTCCAGAACACTTTCCACCGAGCGCACATCCAGTCCTTCAGAATCCTCTATCAGCGGACACACTACATACGCCTGCGCACCCGCCCCCACTTGCTGTGCGAGCCAGCGATACATTTTCACCCTGCTGTCATTTCCGATTATAAACGTCTCTGTCACCTGTCTGCCCGGCGGCATTTCCTTAATAATAGATACGTCGGTTCTGCTGTATAATGACAGCATCAGCGTTCTCGGTATGGGCGTCGCAGACATGATAAGCGTATGCAGTCCTTTACTGCCGCCTGCCAGCGCCGCCCTTTGCCCTACGCCGAACCTGTGCTGCTCGTCTGTGATGATCAGGCGCAGATTTCTGAAATGCAGTTCGCTGTAAAGCAGCGCGTGCGTGCCGATGAGAAATGTGATACTTCCCTCTTGGATACCCTCTAAAATCCGCGCTCTCTCCCGCACCGGCGTGGATCCTGTAAGCAGCGCCGCCCTTTTTGAAAATATTTTTACAGCATTCTCATAGTGTTGCCGCGCCAACAGCTCTGTAGGCGCCATCATGGCGGCCGCGCCGCCGCCGCGCTCCGCCAAAAAAGCAGCGCAAAAGGCCACCGCTGTCTTTCCCGAGCCTACGTCGCCCTGCAAAATCCTGTTCATAGGTTTTTCTCCGGTCAGATCATTCAGAATATCATACATCGCCCTTTGCTGGTCCCCTGTGCAGTCGAAACCCAGCAGCGCCGTATAGTCAAGCATATCCTTTTCGCTGATGTCCATAGGCTCCGCGTGGTCGGTTCTCGTATCCATCAATTCCATCACCCTTTCATAGACGAGCATCCGCTTAAGCATCATGCTCCTGCCCGCTCTGTCACGCTCCTCCGGCGTATTCGGATGGTGTATCAGCTCCAGCTCAGCCTGTTCGTCGAGAAGTCCGCAGGACATCAGAAACTCATTCGTATATCTCTCTTCAATGTTTACTGCAGTCAGCGCCGCATCTATCGCCTTTGTCATCGCCCTTTGAGAGATTCCCGCAGTCACCCGGTATTTAGGCAGCAGCTTCCTTTTTTCATTTCCCGCAAAGACAACCGGATTATCCATCTGAAATTGATCTTTATAGAGCTTTGGCCTTCCGTAGAAATAATAGACGTCTCCTTTTTTATATTTACGGAACAAAAAACTCAGGTTAAAGACATTGACACGCAGCATACCGCTCCCGTCTTCCACATCAAAAGTGAACATGCTGAACCTGCCGCGCCGAACCACCCATCTGGGCTGTTCTGCGACTCTCGCAAAAACCAACGCTTTGTTCTCCTCTGTCAACTCTGATATTTTCCGAGGCGCACTCAGATCGTCATACCCCACCGGATAATTGTGCAGCAGATCACCCACTGTATCAATCCCCATTTTGCTGTAAAGCTGCGCCGTTTTGTCTCCGATTCCCCTCAGCACGGTAACCGAAGAATCCATCGTCACCATACAAGCCTCCCCTTCCGGCTTTTATTCTCTATCAAAAAGGCAGACATTCCGTGTCTGCCCATTTTACCGATATTCTGCGCGCAAAGTTCCCTTTTTCGTCAGGCTTCGCCTTCCGGCTCAAAAAAATACCGAATTATTCTACCGATATAATGTAGTCGTATACCGGCTGTTTCCCGTCGTATATTTCCACATCGCAGTCGTCAAACGCCGCCCCCATCTCATCGCTGAGATTTGCCGCGTCCTCCTCGCTGACGCCGTCTCCGTAATATATGGAGATCACCGAATCATCGTCGCCGACCATTCCTCGCACCATATCCAGAGCCACGTCCTTTATGCTCCCGCCATGTGCGGTAATCTTCCCCTCAGCGATGCCGATAAATTCCCCCTCTGCCACCTCAAGGCCATCCACATGGGAATCGCGCACCGCACTGGTAATCTCAGCCGACTTTACCTCTCCGACAGCTTCCCGCATCGTCTCGACATTATCCTCAAAAGAACTTTCCGCATTATACGCCAACACTGCCGACAGCCCCTGCGGGAATGTTTTTGACGGTATGACCGCAACATGCTTTTCCGTCATCTCCGCCGCCTGTTCCGCCGCCAGTATCACATTCTTATTATTGGGCATCACAATGATATGGTCAGACGGTGCCTTTTCAATAGACGTCAGAATGTCCTGCGTGCTCGGGTTCATCGACTGTCCTCCCGATACGATTTCATCCACAGTACAGTCCCTCAAAATACCGCTCAGTCCATCTCCGGCAGATACAGCAACGAGCGCAATCGGCTTCTGCTCCGCCTTTGCATCTTCCATGCCCATAATAGAGCTGTGCTGCTCCCTCATATTATCTATCTTGACTTTTGACAGCTGTCCGAGACGCAAAGCATACTGCAGCGCCTTACCCGGCACATTGGTATGGACATGGACTTTAACCAGCGTTTTATCACCCACCACCACAATACTGTCGCCGATCATCGTCAGTTTATCCCGTAGCCTGTCTACAGATTCCTCCGTCACATCGGGATTCAGCGGCGTAATGAAAAATTCCGTGCAATATCCGAATTCTATATTTGCCGTGCTGATGTCAGACCTGCTGGCAGCCGAAAATTCCGGCTTTGGCATAGACAAGTCCAAATCGTGCATGACCTCTTCGCCGTCTATGGCCATCTTGAAGCCCTTGTATATGACGAGCAGCCCTGCGCCGCCCGCATCCACCACGCCCGCTTCTCTCAAAACCGGCAGCAGTTCCGGCGTTTTTTTGAGCGTTTTCTCGCCGGCTTCAATAACCGCGTCTATCACCCTCAGCAAATTCGCACCTTTATCGGTCTGACGCCGCGCTTCCTCCGCCATTCCGCGGGCTACCGTCAGAATGGTCCCTTCCTTGGGCTTCATCACGGCCTTATATGCCGCCTCCACGCCCATTTCCATAGCGTTTGTAAAATCCTCCGCATAGAGACATTTCGCCCCCTGCTTCACGCCGTCGGCAAAGCCGCGGAACAGCTGAGAAAGGATGACGCCGGAATTTCCCCGTGCACCCTTCAGTGCGCCGGACGACATAGCGGAAACAATATCGCTCACCGCACACCCTTCCGCACAGGCGTTTACTTCGCGCGCCGCCGATACAAGCGTCATGGACATATTTGTTCCCGTATCTCCGTCCGGAACAGGAAACACATTAAGGTCGTTCAATGTTTTTTTATTATGCTCTAAATAGTTGGCAGCGGTCACGACCATCTCTTTAAACAGATTTCCGCCAATCTTATACTCAGTCAACACTCATCCTCCAAAACTAATCCTGAACGCGTATGCCGCTCACAATTATATTTACTTCTTTTACGGAAAGGCCCGTCGCGCTTTCGACCTTGTAGCGTATTGTCTCAATAATGCTGGAGGCCGCCGCATAAATCGAGATTCCGTATTCCACCACTACGTTCAAATCTATTTTGAGCCTGTGAGATTCATCGACTGAAATCCGCACGCCCTTTTTAAGATTCTCCTTTTTGATCGCATTCCAAAGGCCGTCGCTCGCCTTTGCCACAGCCATCCCGACAACTCCGTAGCACTCTGTGGCCGCGCACCCGACGATCGTGGCAATATAATCATCTGAATATACGATTTTACCCATTTCGTTCTGAATCGTAGCGCTCATTTTACTACCTCCCATTTAACAGTATAATAACATTATATAGCAATTCCTTTATTTTTCAAGCTAATTATATGTGCTATACGATAAAAATAAACGAAAAAGTCCTTGTCAAAACAAAATTATGATGTTAAAATGTACAAGTTGACTAAGAACGGAGGTGTTTACCATGGCTAAATATTGCGAGATATGCCATAAAGGCATTTCGGCAGGAAACAACGTTTCCCACTCCCATAGAAAGTCCAAGAGGAAATGGGCTCCCAATGTACAGAGAGTCAGAGTTGTCGACGAGAACGGCACGCCCTCTAGGAAATACGTTTGCACTCGCTGCTTGCGTTCGGGAAAAGTTCAGCGTTCCGTATGAACCTCTGCCAAAAATGTGATCACATGTAAAAAGCCGGCTTAGTCACCGGCTTTTTATTTTGTCATTTGACAAACAGTTTGATAAAACTTCTCATGAGTCTCGGCGGTTTTACGCAATAGATTCTCATCCCCCACACCTCCATTCAGCACTTGATAATTATGAACCAGCCCAGCGCAATCAGCCCGATGCCTATAAACACAATCCAGAACCAGTACGGCATAACGGTCAGAATGAGAAGCAGGCCTATCCCCATACTGATAAAACCCAGTATTTTTCCGCCGCAGCATTTTCTAAAAAACATTGCACTTATCCTCTCTCCCTTTACTACATAATACGGTTTCTCTTTGGTTTTGCCACAAAAAAACTTTTTTCGTACGTCATATTTCCAAATTCTCTGAATTGGCCGTATACTTTTTGCGAAAAAGGTATTGACATCTTTCCGTTCTTTGTGTATCATAATCCAGTACCTGTCGTGGCCCCATGGTCAAGCGGTTAAGACACCGCCCTTTCACGGCGGTAACAGGAGTTC
>QAKS01000010.1 GCA_003343685.1 Clostridiales bacterium
GCCGCCCGCAGGACCCATATCAATAATGTAATCGGCACATTTTATCACGTCCAGATTGTGTTCAATTACCACAATGGTGTTGCCCGCCTCGCCCAGACGGGAGAGAATGTCGATCAGCTTTTTTACGTCTGCCGAATGAAGGCCGGTTGTCGGCTCGTCCAGGATAAACAGTGTGCGTCCGGTCTGACGCTTGGACAGATGCGTAGCCAGCTTGATGCGCTGCGCTTCGCCGCCCGACAGGGTTGTACTGGGCTGGCCCAGCTTGATGTATCCGAGGCCCGTGTCCAAAAGGATGCGCAGGATCGGCTCGATCTTCGGCATGGTGCGGAAGAACTCATAGGCCTCCTCCACGGTCATGTCCAGCACCTCAAAGATGTTTTTGCCTTTATAGCGCACCTCCAGCGTGTCAAAATTGTAGCGCTTGCCGCCGCAGACCGTGCAGGGAACGTATACGTCCGGCAAAAAGTGCATCTCGATTTTTTTGATACCGTCGCCCTTGCAGCTCTCGCACCGCCCGCCCTTGACGTTAAAGGAAAAACGGCTCTTATCATATCCTTTCACCTTGGCGTCCTTTGTGCGGGCGAAGAGGTCGCGGATATGGTCAAATACGCCTGTATAGGTGGCGGGGTTGCTGCGGGGCGTCCGCCCAATGGGCGACTGGTCGATGTTAATCACCTTGTCAATCTCGGCAAGGCCGGTAATTTTTTTGTGCTTTCCCGGGCGATCTTTGCTGTCATGAAGGTATTTTGCCGTGGCCTTGTAAAGAATTTCGTTGACGAGGCTGCTCTTGCCGCTGCCGGAGACGCCCGTCACGGCCACGGTAAGCCCCACGGGAAACTTTACATCGATGTTTTTCAGATTGTTTTCCTGCGCGCCCCTGATCTCGATCCAGCGCCCGTCCGGTTTTTTCCGTTCCGCAGGAATCTCGATTTTCTTTCTGCCGGAAAGATAATCGCCTGTGGGCGAGCCTTCCACCGCCATAATCTCCTGGGGCGTGCCTACAGCGACAACCTGTCCGCCGTGAGCGCCCGCGCCGGGGCCGATGTCTACAATGCAGTCGGCCTCCAGCATGGTCTCCTCGTCGTGCTCTACCACAAGCAGGGTGTTGCCCAGATCCCGCAGGTTCTTTAAGGTAGAGAGCAGCTTTGCGTTGTCGCACTGGTGCAGGCCGATGCTCGGCTCGTCCAGAATATAAAGAACACCCACAAGGCCGCTGCCAATCTGAGTGGCGAGGCGAATGCGCTGCGCTTCTCCGCCTGAGAGCGTCCCGGCGGAGCGGGAAAGGGTCAGGTAATCCAGTCCCACGTCAATGAGAAAGTCCAGCCGCGCCATAAGCTCTTTTAAGACGCGCCCGGCGACCGCCCAGCCTTCTGCGTCAAGCGTCAGGCCGTTCAGGAATTTTTTAATTCCCGTTACGGGCATGTCGGAGAGCTCGGCAATATTTTTTCCGCCCAGCGTAACGGCGAGGACCTCCGGGCGGTAGCGCCGGCCGCCACAGGCCTCGCAGGGACTTTCGTACATATAGCGGCGGATTTCCGACTTGACGCTGTCCGAGCCGGTCTCGGCAAACCGCCGCTCCAAATTGGTGATAACGCCTTCAAACTCCTTCTGGTAGGTGGTTTTCATGTTGTCGCTCTCATAGGACATGTCGATCTTTTCACCTGTGCCATAGAGGACGATCTCCTGATATTTCCGTGGGAGCTCCTCCCAAGGCGTGTCCATGGAGAAGCCGTAGTGGTCTGCAACGGCGCGGATGCGCTGTGCATTCCACTTGTCCCAAGCGGACAGGTTCCAGCCGGACACCTTGATGGCGCCGTCGGAGAGGGATTTTGACGGATCTGCCACAACAAGGCTCTCGTCTACACGCAGGATAGAGCCCAGACCCATGCACGCGGGGCAGGCGCCGAAGGGACTGTTAAAAGAGAACATGCGCGGGGACAGCTCCTCGATGGAAATGCCGCAGTCGGCGCAGGTATAGTTTTCGTTCATGGTGCGGGTTTCGCCGGTGTCGGCATTGTCAATAATCACGATGCCGCCGGACAGCTTCAGCGCCTCCTCGATGGACTCGGCAAGTCGGGAGCGGTCTTTTACCTTGATTCTGTCTACCACGACTTCAATGGTGTGTTTTATGTTTTTTTCGAGGGCGACGTCGTCCTCCTCCAGCATATACCGGAGGCCGTCGATGCGGGCACGGACGTAGCCCTTTTTCCGAAGGCTCTCCAAAAGCTTTGTATGCTGGCCCTTTTTGCCGCGGATTACCGGCGCCAGAACACTGATGCGCTGGTCTTCCATATGCGTCGTTACGCCCTCTACCATCTGGTCTACGGACTGACGCTCAATGGGCTTGCCGCACTTGGGGCAGTGGGGCAGACCCGCCCGGGCATAGAGAATTCTCAAATAATCGTGAATCTCCGTCACCGTGCCCACCGTAGAGCGTGGGTTTCGGCTTGTGGTTTTCTGGTCGATTGCGATGGCGGGGGAGAGGCCTTCGATGCTGTCTACATCGGGCTTTTCCATCTGGCCCAAAAATTGCCGCGCATAGGACGACAGGCTCTCCACATAGCGCCGCTGGCCCTCAGCATAAATGGTGTCGAAGGCAAGGCTGCTTTTGCCGCTCCCCGAAAGGCCGGTCAATACGACCAGTTTGTCCCGGGGAATCTTCAGGTTTACATTTTTCAGGTTATGTTCGCGCGCACCGCGCACTGTTATATATTCCATCTTTCGTCCTTTCTTACTGTATTTATATACCCCGGACATGGCGTTCTCAAACTGTCAAATTTTTGGCGCCGCCGGAATTTGCACGCTGCTATTATACCATACTGTAAAAAAAGCGTCAGGTATATCCGGCCCGGACTTGTTTGAAAAGGAACAGACGAAGGCTTTTTGACAGACCGGAGTCGGCTTACAAAACCAAGCGCTTTATGCTATTGACATGAAAAGGAAAGAGAGATATACTTTGATAGGCAAAATATTTGACAGGCAAAGGAATTGACATGGCTCTGGAACGAAAAGAGATAGAAGAACTTAACGACCTGTTCGTGAGCATCTACGAGGTCATAGCGAAGTCTGAGAACGAGTCCATACAGAACGGGCCTTTTCCCGATCTTTCTGTTGCTGAGATTCATACGCTGGCAGCCATTGGGCGCAACGGGAAGCCGTCTATGGGCGACGTTGCCGAAAGGCTCTCGGTCACGATGGGTACACTCTCCGTATCGGTCAAGAAGCTGCAGGCGCGGGGATACGTCCAAAGGGAGAACGACGAAAACGACAGGCGGCTTGTTCTTGTGAGCCTGACGGACAAGGGGAAAAAGGCGGAAAGGCTCCATAAGTATTTTCACGACGTGATGATCAAGCGCGTTACGGCAGACATGCAGGACGGAGAGATTGAGTCGCTCAAAAAAGCGCTTTCCATTTTAAAGCGATATTTCTACCAGTATTTAAACGGAGACAGGGAAGAAGGCTGAATATGAAAATTCTGGGCACCGGCAGCTATTTGCCGGAAACAGTATACGACAATGCGTATATGGAGAGCATAGTAGACACGTCCGACCAGTGGATTGTGGAACGCACGGGAATCCGGGAGCGGCACATATTGAAAAATGAACGCTCAAGCCATATGGCGGCAGAGGCGGCGATGCGGGCGATGAAGGCGGCGGGGATTCGGAGCGGCGATGTGGGCGCTGTGATCTGCGCGACATTTACGCCGGACGAGCTTGTGCCGTCTATGGCCTGCTGTGTCGTGGAGAAGCTGGGGATTGTATGCCCCGCCTTTGACGTGAACGCGGCCTGCACCGGCTTTATCTATGCGCTGAAGGCGGCGTCGGCCTTTTTGGGCGGCGGCAAGTGTGTTCTGGTTATAGGGGCGGAGACGCTCTCCAAGGTGGTGAACTATGCGGACAGGAGCACATGTGTTCTGTTTGGCGACGGCGCCGGTGCGGTCGTGCTGGGCGAGGGAGACGGCGTGGAATATATTGACGTAAATGCCTACGGAGATCCGGAGCGGGTTCTGAAGGTGGGCAACATCGACTATACGGATCCGAAGGCGGAAAGGTATGTCCGTATGAGTGGACAGGAAGTGTTCAAATTCGCCACAAGAGAGTTCGGAAAGCTGGCGAAAAGAGCGCTGGAGGCGACGGGGCTTTCCACCGGGGATATTGACGTGGTCGTGCCCCATCAGGCCAATCTGCGGATTATCGAATATGCGGAAAAAAAGCTGAAAATACCGCGGGAGAAATTTTTTGTAAATATAGAAAAAACAGGGAATACCTCTGCGGCCAGCATCGCCATTGCTTTTGACGAGGCGGTGCGCAGCGGACGCCTCGAAAAAGGACGGCGCGCCATGCTGCTGGGATTTGGCGGGGGTTTGACATCGGGAGTGGCGCTGATCCGGATGTAGAATCGGCAAATATTTGACAACGAGCGTCTTTGTATATATTATATGGTAGTAATAGTATAAAAGCAGGTGGCTGCTTAAATATCAAGGAGGACTAATCAAAATGGAGTTGGAGAAAATTAAGGAAATTATTGCTGAAAAAATGGACATCGATGCGTCTGAAATAGACGAAGAGACGACGTTTGCCAGCCTGAAGGTCGACAGCCTCGATATGGTCGAGATTGTCATGGATATTGAGGATGCTTTTGATATTTCTATCGAAACGGGCGGAGACCTGAAGACGGTAGGCGATCTGGTGAAGTATATTCAGGACAACAAATAACGTTTTTTTCGACATTCCGACAGCCGCCGCAAAGAGCGGCGGCTGTATACTACCAGACCGGCCTTTGGAAAGAGGGAGAACTATGACCGAAACGAGAATAACGAAACTCCTCGGAGTGGAATACCCCGTTTTGCAGGGGGGTATGGCGTGGATAGCGGACGCAGAACTGGCGGCCGCCGTATCGAACGGCGGGGGCGTAGGGCTGATTGCGGCGGGAAACGCGCCGGCAGACTATGTGGAAGAACAGATTAAGAAGGCAAAGACGCTGACGGATAAGCCCTTCGGCGTGAATATAATGCTTCTCTCGCCCTTTGCGGCGGAGGTGTGCGAACTGGTGGCCCGCGAGAAGGTGGCGGTCGTCACAACGGGCGCGGGGAATCCTGCCGCCCATATATCCATGTGGAAGGATGCGGGTATTACGGTGATTCCGGTCGTACCCAGCTGTGCGTTGGCAAAGCGCATGGAGCGCTACGGCGCAGACGCAGTGGTCGCAGAGGGCATGGAGAGCGGCGGACACATCGGCGAGCTGACGACGATGGCGCTGGTGCCTCAGGTGACGGACAGCGTAGGAATTCCCGTCATTGCGGCCGGAGGAATTGCAGACGGGCGCGGCATGGCGGCGGCATTTATGCTGGGCGCCGAGGGCGTTCAGATCGGTACGCGGTTCCTGGTTGCGCGGGAGTGCAACGTGCATCAGAACTATAAGGATATGGTGTTGAAGGCGAAAGACACCGACACCATAGCGACAGGCAGGATAACAGGCCATCCCGTGCGCGTGCTGAAAAACAAGCTGGCGCGGAGGATGAAGGAAATAGATTTGGGCGGAGGCACTGCCGAGGAACTGGAAAAGCTCGGTGCGGGCGCCTTGAAAGCGGCGGCGGTGGATGGAGACTGCTCGGGCGGCTCGGTGATGGCAGGACAGATTGCCGGGCTGGTGAAGGAGGAGCAGACCGCCGCTGAAATTATCCGCGAAATCTGCGGCGGCGCGGAACGGCTGCTCGGCGGGAAGGCATAATGGGATTTCCCGGGCAATCCTGCATGATTGCGATGGCCGGATTTCAGCTCCGGGAAGC
>QAKS01000015.1 GCA_003343685.1 Clostridiales bacterium
ACCGCCACAAGGCAGCAGTCGTCCTTTTTCTGTCCAAACCGCTCTATATAGGCAAAAAGCGCCGGCTCTTGTATGACCGTCCGGGGCATGGATGCCCTGCCTTCCCTTTGAAATATTGCCTCGTAAAGAAATTCCGTCAGCAGCGGTATTTCATTTTCCCTAATCTGCCTTATTACCATAGCGCTTTGCCTGTGTGTCCTGTCTCACGCCTAAGGCTCTTTTATCCCGTTCGCCGCAATTGCGGCAGCGACAGGCTTTGGAATCTCTTCCGCACTTCGCTTTGGTCCTGTAATCCTTCGGTATGTGCCGCCATTCCGCAAGTCGACAGATCTGTAGTAAGCCAGCTCCGATACCGTCACCAGCTGATATCCGTGGTTTATCAGCCAGGGAACCAGCTTTTCCGCAGCCCGGGCTGTAGGTGCGTGAATGTCGTGCATCAGTATGACAGCGCCGTCAGCAGCGCCTTTCTTGACAGAACGTAACGTCGCGGCGACATTCCTCGTTTTCCAGTCCAGCGTATCCACGCTCCACAGAATCAGCGCCTTTCCCTCTGATCCAGCGATGCGTTTCACTGCAGCATTTCGCGCGCCATATGGCGGTCTTAAAAGCGACGGCTTCTCCCCTGTAATGCGCATCACGGCATTGTCTGTCCGCCTGATCTGGCTGCGCATTGCCGATGCGGAAAGCGTGGTCAGGTTTGGATGATTCCACGTATGACTGCCGATTTCACAGCCCAGCTCGTCCATTTTTCGGATAGCCGCACGATACCGCTTTACACTCTGGCCCTGCACGAAAAATGTCGCCCGCGCGTTATATTTCTCCAGAACCTTGAGTATTCTCCCCGTATTGGCGTTCGGTCCGTCGTCAAACGTCAGCGCCACCATCTTGCCTTTGGGATCAACCGTGTCGCTCTGGGGCTTTGCCAGTGCCGCTGCCGGCGCACAGAACGCCAACAGTACAGCCGTTGCAAATGCAATAATTCCTTTTCTCATTTTTCTTCCTCACTCAACCGTTTTTAAAGCCTCGACCATATCTATTTTTTTCAGCTTAAAATACATGACAAAATTCACGAGCAAAGCGAATCCCGCTGTCAGGCATATACTCCATATGTAGCTTGCCGTCTCAATCACCCTGCCAAACATCACGGCATTTACCTCTGTCGTCGCAATGAGGAAGGTATGGAGCAGTATTCCGAGAAAACACCCCAAAACGATGCCGATTCCGGTCAGGATAAAATTCTCCCTGTATACATAGGTCAGCACTTCTCCGTCGTAAAAACCCAGTACCTTTAAGCTGGCAATTTCCCTGTAACGCTCGCTGACATTCATGTTTGTCAGATTATACAAAATCAGAAAGGCCAAAAGCCCCGCAGAGACAATCAAAACCAGCACCACATAATTCAGTGTTTTCATCGTGTCGGAAAAAGAATCTACCAGTTCCTCTACACTCTTTACCCCGATCACAAAGCCTTCCGGCAGCAATAGCCTGCTGGCCTCCGCGCTGTCCGCCCCTTCCGGCAACTTAACATAGATCATATCGTAATCCGGCTCTTCCCCCCACAGCTTTTCATACAGCTCCGGCGACAGATAGAGATAGTGAGACGTATAGTTTTCGGTTATGCCCGTCACCGTCACGTCATACCGCTCCGTATCGCCGTCACGTACCGTCACGGTATCGCCCGGTTTGACGTCCAGCATTGCGGCCGCCTTTTCCGTCAGCACAGCGGAATCCGCCCCGCCAAAGTATACCTTTTCTCCCGTGACTCTGTTCTGCATGTGGATATAGTTTTCAAAACCCTCTGTTCTGTAGGGAACTACAATCGTCGTCTTTTCCTTTTCCTCTCCCGCCGTCAGGTCTACGGTCTTTGTATAGAGTGCTGCTCCGCTTTCTGCATCGGAAATTTTCACTGTTTCCGCCAGTCTCTCGTCGATCGTCCCCTCGTCCGGATCCGTGACCACCATCAGGTCATAATCAAACAGCCCCTCGTCTCCATATTGATAGGCCACAATATTTGTGATGGAGTCCTTGAGTCCAAAGCCCGCAAGAAGAAGAGCCATGCTGCCGCTGATGCCGATTACCGTCATCAGAAAACGCTTTTTATAGCGGAACAGGTTCCGCATCGTCACCTTTACGGAGAAGGACATTTTGCTCCAGATAAAGCCGATCCGTTCTAAAAGGATGCGCTTGCCTGCCTTGGGCGCTTTGGGACGCATGAGCGCCGCCGGCCTTCCCGCCAGCGCCTTGCGGCACGCCGCATAACACGAAACAAGCGTAATGCCTACGGCAATCACCGCCGAACCAACCGCCGTCAGCGGGAAAAATCCGTATACGGGAGACGGGAGTGTATACATGATAGAGTAAGCGCCGGTGATAATAAACGGGAACACTCTGATGCCTACCACAACACCGACCGCGCTGCCGATTACACTGGCCACAGCGCCGTAGATGAGATATTTTCCTGCTATGGCGCCCTTTCTGTAGCCCAATCCCATCAGCGTACCGATATAGCTCCGCTCCTCGTCAACCATACGCGTCATCGTGTTGAGGCATACCAGAGCTGCAATAATAAAGAAAATCAGCGGGAACACGTCTGCCAGAGCAGCCATGCGCTCCGCAGCCTCCTTGTACTCGCCTACGCCCAGATTGTCAGTCCGGGTGGTCACATACCATTCTCCCTCCGGAATGTCTGCGACCTCCTCCTTTGCGTCCTCTATTTTCCGTTTCGCATCGGCAATTTTTTCCTCGCCCTCCCGCTTTGCGTCGGAATAGTCCTGCTTTCCCTGCTCCAGGTCGCTCCTGCCTTCTTCTATTTTACGAGCCGCGTCATCCAGTTCCTTCTGACCGTCCTTTTTTGCGGCTGCCAGTATGCTTTTTGACTTTTCCAGCTCCTCTTTTCCGGAATCAATTTGCTTTTTGGCGTCGTCCAGTTCCTTTTTCGCCTTTTTCAGCGCCGCTTCGGCCTTTTTCTTCTCTGTCTCATACTTTTTCAGACCTGCCGTATACTCCGCAAGCCCTGCGTTATACTGTTCCAATCCTGCGTTATAGGCTGTTTTTCCGGGTTCAAGCTTCTTTTTCGCCGCCTCGATCCCGGCCTGCGCCGTATGATACTGGTTTTCCAGCGCCTGTTTTTGAGTCTCATAAGCCGCCTGCTCTGCAGGCGTAAGCGTGCCGCTTCCGATCAGCGCCGTCAGGCCGTCTATTGTCTGCTTAAGCTGCACAAGCTGAGCTTCACTCTGGGCTATGGCTGCCTCGCCTGCGTCGATCTCCTTTTTCCCCTCGTCCAGAGAAGCCTTTGACTCGTCCAACGCCTGTTTTGCCTGCTCCAATTCTTTTTCGGTCTCTTTGAACTTCTTATCAGCCAGTTTTTTTTGCGTCTTATATTCGGCCAGTCCGTCGGTATACTGTTTCTCCGCTTTTTTCAGCGTATTTTCACCGTCAATAATTTTTTTCTCGCCGTCGGCAATTTTTTCGTCAAACTCCTTTTGCCCCTCCTCATACTGGCGCTCGGCATCCTTTAGGTCGGCCTCGCCCTTTTCAATATCCTTTTCTGCGTCGGCGAGTTTTTCGTTCATTTCCTCCTCGCCGTCCTTCAGTTCCTGCTCTGCGTCGGCAATTTTTTCGCCGGCCTCCGCCAAAAGCTCCTCCCGGCGGGCCGCTGCCCGCGTTTCGCCCAGGGTCTCCGCCTCTTCCGTTGTTCCCGCAATATAGTCCTGATAAGCGTCGTCCAGAGAGTTCATCTCCTTCGCCCCGTTTACCGTGAGAAATGCGTCTGTATAATAATCAGTCGCAAAATCTTCTGCAGGAATATACGCGAACGTATCGACAGAACCGTCGTCTATGGTGCAGTTTCCCCGCTCATAGGAGATATAGTAGGGAGATTCCACAATTCCCACTACCGTAAACTTATCTGTTAAAAGCGTATCCGAGACGTCGTCGTCTGTCCCGCTCTTCAGTTCTATCACATCGCCGATGTCAGACGGCAGTTCATAAAACACACCGCTCTCGACCACGCATTCTCCGCTTTTTTCGGGCAGCCGCCCCTCCTTCACCACCAGCTTATTCAGTTTTGGGCCGTTGGGAACGCTGTGAAGCCGTACAACAGATGTTGCGCCCGAATTATCCTCCATCAGCATATCCGCACTGTATGCCGGCATAATGCTTTCTATCCCGTCCAGCCGGGACAGTCCTTCTATGTCCTTATCGACGAGGCCCAGATTGGAGACGACGCGAATATCCATCATATCTGTGTCGTCAAAGTAGCTGTCCGCTGTCAGCTTCATATCCGGCCCTGCGGCGCGTATTCCGGCAAAAAAAGCAACGCCGAGCATGGCAATGATCAGGATGGAGATAAAACGGCCAAACGATTTTTTTATTTCACGGAAGGTGTCCTTTAACAGCGCTTTTGTCAATGCCTACCACTCTATCCTTTCAATATCCACCGGGTTTTCATTCTTCTCTACAGAGACTACTTTCCCGCTCTTTAAGCGTATGACTCTGTCTCCCATGGGTCGGAGGGCCGAGTTATGGGTAATGACTACAACAGTCATGTTCATCCTGCGGCACATGTCCTGAAGCAGCTTTAAAACCGCTTTTCCCGTGTTATAGTCCAGTGCGCCTGTCGGCTCGTCGCACAGCAGCAGCTTGGGGTTTTTTGCGAGGGCGCGCGCAATGGAGACACGCTGCTGCTCGCCGCCGGAAAGCTGCGCCGGGAAGTTATCCATTCTGTCCTCCAGCCCCACCTTTTTCAGCACGGAAGCCGGGGCAAACGGATGGTCGCAGATTTGAGTCGCAAGCTCAACGTTCTCCAGCGCCGTCAGATTTTGCACGAGATTATAGAACTGAAAGACAAATCCGATGTCGTGGCGTCTGTATGTAATAAGCTCCTTGCCATTATAACGGTCTACTGCATCACCGTCCACAAGGACCTGCCCGCTGCTGGCTCTGTCCATACCGCCGAGAATGTTCAGAACCGTGCTTTTTCCCGCGCCGCTGGCGCCTATGATCAGAGCAAACTCTCCTTTTTCTATTGTAAAGTCTACGCCGTCCAGAGCTTTGATGCAAACCTCGCCCATTTTGTATATTTTTTTCACATCTCTGAATTCGATATAGCCCATAACATACCCCGTTTTACAAATTTAACTTAATTATATCACCAATAAATATTATTGGAAGGATTTGTTCACAATAACTTCACCACCCGTTCGGGTGTTCTGCCGCTGCGGTGCTTTTCACTCGCGGCAGAGGAAAGTGTGACGGACGCCGTGACATCTCCGCGCGCTGCTGCTCTCTGCCCGTTCGGGTGCTCTGCCGCTGCGGTGCTTTTCACTCGCGGCAGAGAAAAGTGTGACGG
>QAKS01000053.1 GCA_003343685.1 Clostridiales bacterium
ATATGCGGACGAGCGGATGAAAAATGAGAAGCTGTCTCCTGACGCGGTTTGCGGCAGAGCTCGAATGGAGGGTCTCTTTGATGAGACCGTTTGTACAAAAACACTGTATAACTACATTGACCAATGCCTGCTGGGAGTAAGGAATATAGACCTTCCGCTGAGAGTAAAACGGAAGTCGAAAGCACATCGGGACAGAGTAAACAGGCAGCTGTATGGCATGAGCATAGAGCAGCGGCCTAGCGAGGTGGAAAACAGGGAAGAGTTTGGGCATGGGGAGATAGACACGATAGTTGGGAAGCGGGAAAGCAGCGCCGCCCTGCTTTGTATAGACGAGCGGTTTACCAGAAGGCGGTATATGGTGAAGATAGCTTCACGGTCTAAAGAAGCAGTAAAAGAAGGTATTGAAAGGCTAAATATGAAATATGGGGAGAGCTTTACAGCCGTATTCAAAACGATGACCGGTGATAACGGAAGCGAGTTTGCCGAGCTGCCGTCCCTGCTGCCTGAAACTAAGGTTTACTATGCTCACCCGTATTCCTCGTTTGAGCGCGGGACAAACGAGAAGCAAAATTCCCTTGTCCGTCGCTTTTTCCCCAAGGGTACGGACTTCGGTACTGTTTCAGACGAAGCTATTGCTTTCGTGGAGGAGTGGATCAATAATCTCCCTCGCAAAATCTTCAATTATCGCTCTTCCGCCGAGCTCTTTAATTGTGTCCGATTTGATCTTGCAATTTAGAACTGTTTTTCAGGTGACCTCTCTTCGGCAATCTTTATATTGACGGTATCCATATATTATGATAATATTTATCCATATTAATTTCCACAGGAGGAGTATTTTTATGGCAATTGCAGCACTTGTATTAGGTATTGTGGGCGCAGTATTCGCGTTTATCCCCGGCGTCAACCTGATTGGCATTATCATCGCTATCGTTGGTCTGATTCTGGGCATCATCGCTCTCGTTCAGTCTAAGAAGAACAACGGAGAGGGCAAGGGTAAGGCCATCGCGGGCGTAGTTTTGTCTGCTGTCGCTGTCGTCATCACTGTCGTCATGTATATTATCGTTGCCGCTGCCGCAAACGCAGTTGTGCAGGAACTTAATCAGGGACTCGAGGAAGCCGGATATGAAAGCATGGAGGATTTCTCGGAAGATCTTCAGAATGCTTTGGCGTCTGCCGGCGTAGAAGCTGAATAAGCTGACGAAATAAAAAAGAGCCCGCGGGCTCTTTTTTATTTCCAAAATTTCGGTTCCCCGCTTTTTCTCTTTATCGAAGCATAGTCAGCCTGCTCCGTTTCGGGTCGTACATCACTTCCATCAACACAAGTCCCTTAGCAGGCGCCGTTGCTCCCGCATCCTCGCGCTTTTTACTCATCAGCATTTCGCTGATCGCCTCGGGCGCGGTGCGTCCCTTTCCCACATCTATGAGTGTCCCCGCCATAATCCGCACCATGTTGTATAAAAATCCGTTTCCCGTCACATCTATATAGATTTCCCGCTCAATCCGTGTAACACGCATGGAGTGAATGGTTCTCACTGTCCCCACAATATCTGTATTCGCCGCATGAAACGCGTCAAAATCATGTGTTCCCACAAATCGCTGCGCTGCCGCATTCATTCGCTCTGCGTCCAGATCCATGCGCACATGGGCGCGGGTTTGCCTGTTCAGCGCAGGCGCATGGGCGTCATTATAGATAATATAACGATAGTGCTTCCCGATGGCGTCCCTTCGTGCGTGAAAATCGTCACTTACCCACTCGGACGAACGAATTCGGATATCCTCCGGCAGCACCATATTGAGGACATAGGAAAGCTTGTCCGGCGGTATTTTTGTTTCAATGTCGAAATGTGCCGTCTGCCCATAGGCATGAACGCCGGCATCCGTTCTCCCTGCTCCGACAATCTTCGTAGGGATTCCGGTGGACTGCCCAATTGCCTCCTCCACAACCTCCTGCACAGACAGGGCATTTTTCTGGCGCTGCCATCCGGCGTAATTTGTCCCTTCGTATTCAACAATCAGCTTGATTCGCATGGTTTTCTCCTTGACACTGGAACGTCCTAAAACCCAAAGCAAATAAATGTAATCAGCCCGGCCGTAATGACGCAGGCGACAATGTCTGCCCCTTTGATGTGCAGTACCTTCATGCGCGTTCTGCCCTCTCCGCCATTATAACAGCGCGACTCCATTGCCATAGCAAGCTCGTCGGCGCGCTTGAATGCGGATACAAACAGCGGCACCAGTATGGGAACCATACCCTTGGCTCTCGCGATCACCCCACCCGTATCGAAGGAGGCTCCCCGTGCCGTCTGTGCCTTCATAATCCTGTCTGTCTCCTCCATCAGCGTCGGAATAAAGCGGAGCGCTATGCTCATCATCAGCGCCATTTCGTGGACGGGAAACCGCACCAATTTCAGCGGCGAAAGCAGCCTTTCCAGCGCGTCGGTAATCTCGATTGGCGAGGTCGTCAGCGTCATAACCGTTGTAGTTGTAAGCAGCAAAACAAGCCGCACCGCTATGTTCACCGCTTTGATCAGCCCTTCCTCATATACCTCAAAAATCCACCAGCGAAAAAGCAGATGCTCTCCTTTCAGAAAGAACAGGTTCAGTACAAAGGCAAACAGCAGAATAAACCACAGCGGCCGTATGCCCCGCCACAGCAGCTTCACAGGCAGCTTTGAGAGAACGGTCGCCGCCATAAGCAGCGCCACAATCGCCGCATAGCCCCATACCGTATGCACGCAGAACACCAGAACGATCACTGCCAGCGTGAGAATCAATTTGATGCGCGGATCCATTTTGTGAACGACGGAGTCCATGGGAAAGTACTGGCCCAGCGTAATATTTTTAATCATACGCCCCCTCCTTTTACTGCCTCTGCCACCGCGTCCATTACCTCTGTCATACGGATCAGCCGTCTGTCCAGCCCATAGCCCCGCCGGTTCATCTGCTCTACCAGCTTACACGCCTCCGGCAAATCCAGTCCCGCATCCCGTATTTTCTCATACTCCGAAAATACCTCCGCACAAGACCCGTTCAAAACTACCTCGCCGCCTTTCATGGCAATGACTCTGTGGGCATATTCTGCCAGACCATCCATGTTATGAGAAATCATGATAATTGTCGTACCTGCGTCGTTTAAATCACGTACCAGCTGCATGAGGCTCTCGCGCCCCATGGGGTCCAAGCCGGCGATAGGCTCATCCATAATGAGTATTCGCGGCTCCACCGCCAGTACACCGGCAATCGCCACCTTTCTCTTTTGTCCTCCCGAAAGTTCAAAGGGGGATTTATCTTTATACAGCTCATAGTCCATGCCTACCAGCTCCATTGCGACTCGAATTCTCCCCTCCAGCTCCCGCTCGTCCACACCTGTCATAGTTGGGCCGTAGGCGATATCCTTGTAGACTGTCTCCTCAAACAGCTGATATTCGGGATACTGAAATACTACGCCGACCGTCCGGCGCAGCCATTTTTTATCCGTATTTTTATCAAAAATATCCTTACCGTCTATTTTTACCCGGCCCTCTGCCCCCTTCAAAAGGCCACTCATAATCTGGATCAGTGTCGACTTTCCACTGCCGGTGTGGCCGATAATTCCGACAAACTCTCCGTCCTCTATCGTTAGGGAAACATCGTGCAGCGCCACGCTTTCAAAAGGGGTTCCCGGCATATAGGTATACTTCAGGTTTTCAATCTCTATCGGCATATGGTGTCCACCAACCCTTCTATCGTCATGGGCGTTCCCTCCACACGAACGCCCCGTTTCTTCAGTTCCTCACCCATCTCTATAGCAGGCGGCGGCAGCAGCGACGCTTCTTTCAGCAGCTCTTTGTCTGCGAGAATCTCTTCCGGACGTCCCTCCGCCAGCACAAACCCGCCGTTCATAACGATGGCTTTGTCGGCGTCCACCGCTTCCTCCATAAAGTGCGTGATGAGGATAATTGTCATCCCCTTTTCCCTGTGAAGTGTGCGGATAATATCCATGACCTCTTTTCTGCCTATGGGGTCGAGCATTGCCGTTGATTCATCAAAAACCATGATTTTCGGCTCCATAGCCAGTGCGCCTGCAATTGCAATGCGCTGCTTTTGTCCGCCGGAAAGCATGTGCGGCGCGCGCTTTCGATACTTCTCCATCTTTACTTGGGCGAGCGCCCGGTCAACACGCTCCACAATCTCGGGCTGCGGCACACCGAGGTTTTCCGGGCCAAATGCAACGTCCTCGTCCACCACCGTAGCGACCAGTTGGTTGTCGGGATTCTGAAATACCATACCGACATTCCGCCTCACGGCAATGGCGTTGTCCTCGTCCTTTACGTCGATCCCTGCAACCGTCATCTCGCCCTCTGTCGGGCGGTTCAGCGCGTTGATCAGCTTGGCAAAGGTAGACTTTCCGCTGCCGTTATGCCCCAATATCACCACAAATTCGCCCTCGCGGACGGCAATGTCCACGCCGTTCAGAGCAAAGTTATACAATCCCTCTTCGGATACATATGCGAATTTGACCTCTTTCGCTTCTATGATCATTTTTTCTCCTCTTGCACATCTATTTGAAAAAACGGCCGGACGGCTTCTGCATACCGCTCCGCCTATACGGCGTCAGTAAATTAAGATCGACCTTATTCTACCACACTGCTGCCGGACTTTCCACCGGCACACAGCATTTATGTAAAAAAATATGGGGAAGCAGCGCCTGCCTCCCCATACATACCAACTTCAATAACTTACACCAGCTCAAGCACGACCATTTCCGCCGCGTCGCCTCTGCGGGGCCCCATCTTAATGATACGGGTGTAACCGCCGCCGTTTCCGGTCTCTTCAGCACGCTTTGCATACTTAGGCGCCAGTTCACGGAACATTTTCTCCACTACAGGATGATTGTTGTCCTTCGTGCGCTGTGCATACTTATACTTGCTCTCCTTTTGCTGCTTTTTCTCCTGCACATCGTAGAGATATGCCATGAGCTGCCTTCTTACGGCCAGCTTTTCGGGAGCGTCGTTCTTATAATCTACAGATACGACATTGCCGTTCTTGTCCTTTACGGACTTCGTCACGTCGATATCCTTGTCATAAGTTTTTATAGCCTTTGTAATAAGCTTTTCAGCAATGCGCCTCACCTCTTTGGCACGCGCCTGCGTCGTCTCTATTCTTCCTTCCCAGATAAGCGCTGTCACCTGATTCCTCAAGAGTGCTTTTCTCTGATCGCTTACACGGGACAGTCTGTTGATTCCGGCCATATGCCTTTACCTCCTGTTCCTTAATCGTTCTGGGCCAGCGACAATCCAAGGGCCGCCAGCTTTTGCTGCACCTCTTCAAGCGACTTTCTGCCAAGGTTCCTGACCTTCATCATCTCCTCCTCATCCTTCTGAATGAGTTCCTCGATGGTGTTGATTCCGGCGCGCTTCAAGCAGTTATAAGAGCGTACCGACAGATCCAGCTCGTCGATGGTGATCTCCATGATCTTCTCTTTCTTACCGTCGTCTTTTGTCACCAAAATCTCAACATCGTTGACATGGTCGGTGAGTTTGACGAACTCAGACAGATATTCGGTCAAAATCTTGGATGCAAGCGAGACAGCCTCGTCTGCATCTATTGTACCGTTTGTCCATACGTCAAGGGTCAGCTTGTCGTAGTCCGTAATCTGTCCTACACGCGTGTTATCCACGGAGAAATTGACCTTCTGAACGGGCGTATAGTGAGAATCCATGGGGATTACACCAATGGGCATATCCGGCGTCTTGTTCTTGTCTGCCAAGACATAACCTCTTCCCTGCTCCAGTGTCAGTTCCATGTAGAGCCGTCCGCCTTTATCCAGCGTCGCTATATGAAGCTCGGGGTTTATTATTTCAACATCAGAGTCTAAGGATATATCCGCCGCGGTAACTTCGCAGGGCCCTTCCTTGTCGATCACAAGGGTCTTTGGCTCCTCAGTGTGCATCTTGGCATAGAGTTTTTTCAAGTTCAGCACGATATTCGTCACGTCCTCACGCACGCCTGGTATCGTGGAAAACTCATGCAGTACGCCGTCTATCTTGATCTTCGTCACGGCTACGCCGGGAAGACAGGACAGCAGCACTCTGCGTATGGAATTACCAAGCGTGGTGCCAAAGCCTCTCTCCAGCGGTTCCATAACCAGCCTGGCATAGCTTTTGTCGTCGCTTACTTCCACGCGCTCAATCTGCGGCTTTTCTATTTCCAACATCGGCAATAAACCCTCCTTTTCTTAATTATTTTTATCTGTACTACTTAGAGTACAACTCGACGATCAGATGCTCCTCTATGGTCATATCTATATCGTCTCTCTCGGGCAGTCCGACGATCTTTCCCGTGAGCTTTTCCGTATCGAACTCGAGCCACTTTGGCATGGGCCTGGGCTGTGCTTCAGAAATTGCCTTCATATGCTCCTGGCTCTTGCTCTTGTCCTTCACTGCAATCACCTCGCCGGCATTGACCCGGTAAGAGGGGATATCCACCTTTTTGCCGTCTACCGTAATGTGACCATGAAGAACGATCTGCCTTGCCTGCGCCCTGCTGTCGCCAATGCCCATACGGTATACGACGTTATCCAGCCTGCGTTCCAAAAGCGAAAGCATGTTTTCGCCCGTAACGCCCTTCATCTTTACGGCTGCGTCAAAATAGCTTCTGAACTGCTTCTCCAGCATGCCGTAAGCGCGCTTTACCTTCTGTTTCTCGCGCAGCTGTACGCCATATTCAGACTGTTTTTTCCTGCTCTGTCCGTGCTCGCCGGGAGCCACAGGTCTTGTGGAGAAAGAGCACTTTCCGGAATAGCAGCGGTCGCCCTTCAGGAACAGCTTGCAACCCTCTCTGCGGCACAAACGGCATACGGAGCCTGTATATCTTGCCATAATCTAGTTACCTCCTTATACTCTTCTGCGCTTGGGCGGGCGGCATCCGTTGTGGGGGATGGGCGTCACGTCCTTAATAAGAGTAATACTGAGACCCGCCGTCTGCAGGGCGCGTATCGCGGCCTCTCTGCCGGAACCCGGGCCTTTTACGTATACTTCAACAGTTTTGAGGCCATGCTCCATAGCAGCCTTTGCCGCTGTCTCAGCAGCCATCTGCGCTGCAAACGGAGTGGACTTTCTGCTGCCGCGGAAGCCAAGAGCGCCCGCGCTGCTCTGAGAAAGTGCATTGCCGTCCGTATCTGTCATGGAAACAATTGTATTGTTGAACGAAGAACGAATATGTGCCGCTCCACGCTCGATATTTTTCTTTTCTCTGCGCTTTCTTACAACTTTTTTACCTTTAGTAGCCATTTCGTCCTCCTTTCTACTTCTTCTTACCCGCTACTGTACGCTTCGGGCCTTTTCTTGTACGCGCGTTCTGCTTTGTGCTCTGTCCGCGGACGGGCAGGCTCTTTCTGTGGCGAACGCCGCGATAGCAGCCGATTTCCATCAACCGCTTGATATTCAGGCGAACCTCACGCCTTAGGTCGCCCTCGACGTGGCAATGTTCGTCTACATAGTCCCTCAATTTCTGTGCGTCATCCTCAGAGAGGTCCTTAACTCTAATGTCAGGATCGACGCCCGTCTCTTTCAGTATTTTCTGAGACGTGGACAGGCCTATGCCGTAAACGTATGTTAGAGCGATCTCTATTCTTTTCTCTCTGGGTAGATCTACCCCGGCAATACGTGCCATTAACCTTTCACCTCCGGTATTTTGTGTGATTCTTTTGTATATAATAAGTCCTTTGGTGCTTATCACGCAATACAGGCATACAAAGTATACCCATACAGCCGCTGCGTATATACGTCACGCAGGATCTTATTTTTACTATACGGCTGCCTTTTTACGGCAGCTTTTTATAAAAGCGCAAAAAGCGGTATCACGTCTCCGCGCCGCTTATCTTTTTGCGTCAGCCCTGTGTCTGCTTGTGTTTGGGGTTCTGGCAGATCACCATTACCTTACCGTGTCTGCGGATAATTTTGCACTTCTCGCAAATCGGTTTTACAGAAGGTCTTACTTTCATTTTCGTATCCTCCAAATCAATACTCTGCACACCTGCAAATGCCGTCAGAAAACGCAGGGGCGCACTTATATAGTTTAAATGTATTTTAAAAATAATGCAATAGTTTTTTTACATGAAATCAGGATTTTTTTGTTTTTTTCCCGTTTTCCGCAAAAAAACTCTCTGTTCGCGACAACTCAGGCCTTGCCTCGCCATGTTATACGGCCCCTTGTCAGGTCATAGGGGGACAGTTCCACCGTCACCTTATCTCCGGGCAGTATGCGAATATAGTGCATACGCAGTTTGCCTGAAATGTGTGCCAGCACCTTGTGTCCGTTAGGCAGCTCTACCTCAAAGGACGCATTGGGATATGCCTCTGTCACAACTCCTTCCACTTCTATCACATCGCTTTTTGACAATTTTACTCTCCTTTGCTTTCCGCGTTATTGAGCGCACTCCATATTTCGGCATCAAATACCTTTTGTCCTGCGCGCAGCTTATCCCCAATCTGCTCCAGGCGCCCGCCTGTCATATGCAGATGTTTCAGCTTTTTTCTCTTGGGCTTTGCCAGTTTTCGCATGGTGCCGTCGGCTATCATCGCATATCCGTCGCCTCCGTCGGCGACGATGGCAAACGACCGCCCTTTATCCCTGCCGGCACGGGATATGCAAATCCGGCCTATATCGTTCTCATCCATTCAGTTACAGCTCCTCATATACAGTCAGTATCTCGGCGCCATTCTCGCCTACAGCCACAGTATTCTCATAATGGGCCGAATATTCTCCGTCAGCCGTCCTGACCGTCCATCCGTCAGGATCGTTCATGTCCACCTTCTCCGTCCCCAAATTAATCATCGGTTCGATTGCCAACGTCATACCCGCTCTCAACACGGGGCCTTTATGCTTATACACAAAGTTTGGCACGTCCGGCGCCTCATGAAGCGCTTGCCCGATGCCGTGTCCTACCAGCTCGCGCACGACTCCGTAGCCAAAACTTTCCGCATAATCCTGTACGGCCTTGCTGATATCGCAGATTCTGTTGCCCGCCTTCGCCTGTTCCATACCCAGATAAAAGCACTTTTTAGTGACCTCTATGAGCTTTTTATGCTCCGGGGCAATCTCTCCTATGGCAAAAGTACGCGCCATATCCGAATGATATCCATGCAGCACAGCGCCCATGTCGACCGAGAGAATATCCCCCTCCTTCAGCGGTGTGTCGTTTGGTATGCCATGCACAACGATGTCGTTAGTCGACGCGCACATGGTTCCCGGAAACCCGCCATACCCTTTAAAGTTTGGCACAGCACCCATGGAGGTAATCACGTCGTAGGCAGCCGCGTCCAGCTCTTTCGTCGTAATGCCGGGCCTGATCATTGACGCCACCTTTCGCATGGCCGCCACTGCCACATCTCCGGCTTTTTTCATCTTTGCAATCTCACCTGACGCCTTTATTGTTATCATGCTATTTTTCCAGCACCTGTCCTATCTTTCCGGCTAAAACGTCAATGTCCTCGTTGGCGTCAAATGTGGTCAACACGCCTTTGTCTTTATAATAGTCGATCAGCGGCGCAGTCTGCTCCTCATAAACACGGAAGCGCTTCTTTACCGTCTCTTCATTGTCGTCATCTCTGATGTAAAGTTCTCCGTCGCAGTCCGGACAGGTTTCTCTGCCCTCCAGCCACTTGGTGTTGTGTACAGCGCCGCAGCTTCTGCACATACGCCTGGAACAGATACGTCCCACAACCACGTCCTCGGTTGTTTTCAACTCGATTACCGCGTCAATCTCGGCTATTTCGGAAAGCGCACGGGCCTGCTCCACCGTCCTCGGAAATCCGTCGAATAAAATTCCGCCGTTGGTGGACTTCAGCTTGTTCGCCACCATACCAATAATGATATCATCGCTCACCAGCTTTCCTTCGTCCATAAACTGCTTTGCCAACTTGCCCAACTCTGTTCCCTCTGCAATTTCAGAACGAAGCATATCTCCCGTTGAAAGATGCAGCAGTGAGTATTGATCTTTAATTTTTGCGGCGATTGTTCCCTTCCCTGCTCCGGGAGGCCCTAAAAAAATAACATTCATCATTTGTCTCCTCATAATGCGGCTTATGGCGCGACCCAAAACGGGCGCGCCGTAAGCTGCGTCTCAAAGCCGCGGCAAATACCGCCAAGCTCAACGGGTGCTGTCCCCCGTTTTCTATCTTGTTGCGTCTTCTCTTTACAGGAAGCCCTTGTAGTGTCTCATCATCATCTGAGACTCAATCGCCTTCGTCGTCTCCAGCGATACACTCACCATGATCAGCAGACTCGTCGCCCCGAAAGCGGATGACATGCCCGTCGCCGATGAGAACACCGTAGGCACTGCTGCTACAATTGCCAAGAAGATCGCGCCGAACAGTGTAATCTTAGACAAAATCTTGGCAAGATAATCGGAGGTGGGCTTTCCGGGGCGAATGCCCGGGATAAATCCGCCGTACTGCTGCATATTCTTGGATACGTCGATCGGGTTGAATGCGATCTGACTGTAAAAGTACGTGAAGAACAGAATGAGCAGTGCATAGACAACGGCATAAATTGCCGAGCCTGTACCCATATAGGTACTCCACCAAATGTAGAAATCACTTTCCGGCCAGAACTGAGCAATCATCGTCGGGAACTGCACAAACGTTATCGCGAAGATCAGCGGCATGACGCCCGACTGATTGACCTTCATCGGAATATATGTGCTCTGTCCGCCGTACTGCTTTCTGCCTACAACGCGTTTTGCGTACTGCACCGGTACTCTGCGCTCGCCCATGTCGACAAATGTAATTGCTACAACAATGATCAGAGCACCCACGATGACGGCGATTACCGTCCACATGGTGATACCGCCGGTGTTTGCAGCGGCATTGTTGATCAGCGTGATCAGCTCGCTCGGCAGTTTGCACACGATGCTGACAAAGATAATCAGAGAGATACCGTTGCCGACTCCCTTTTCGTTAATGCGCTCGCCCAGCCACATGATCAGCGCCGTACCTGCCGTCAGGCACAGAATAATCGTCATGTAGTTGAAGAAGCTCGTGTCTCCGCCGACGGCATCCGAACCCAGTCCAAGCATGATGCCGACTGCCTGAATCAAGCCCAGGCCAACGGCAGCGTATCTCGTAATGGAAGCAATCTTCTTTCTTCCGTCTTCGCCCTCCTTGCTCATGCGCTCCAGCGCCGGTATGGCGATGGTGAGCAGCTGCATGATAATGGATGCGTTGATATAAGGCGTAATGCCAAGGGCGAATATCGTCATGTTCTCCAGCGCGCCGCCCGAAAACATGTCGAGAAAGCCAAGAGCTGTATATTCGCTGACCTTACTGCCTATATAGGCCACGTCAACACCCGGAACGGGTACGTAGCAGCCAAGGCGGTAAATGAACAGTATGAGGAGCGTATAGAGTATTTTCTTACGCAGGTCTACTACTTTCCACGCATTGGCAAATATCTTAAACATCAGTCAATCACCTCTGCAGTGCCTCCGGCGTTTTTGATCTTTTCCTCTGCGGACTTGGTGAACTTCACTGCCTTTACGCTGAGCTTCTTTGTCAGCTCACCGTCGCCCAGAACCTTCAGTCCGTCGAGAGCCTTCTTGATCACGCCCTGCTCCTTCAGAAATTCCACAGTAATCTCTGTGCCGTCCTCAAAGGCCTCCAGAGCCGACACGTTTACCGTTGCATATTCCTTTGCAAAGATATTTGTAAAGCCGCGCTTCGGCAGACGCCTTGCAAGAGGCATCTGGCCGCCCTCAAAACCGGGACGCACGCCGCCGCCCGAACGGGACTTCTGTCCCTTCTGGCCTCTCGCAGATGTTTTGCCCGTGCCGGAGCCCGTGCCTCTGCCGATTCTCTTGGGGGCTTTTGTTGCGCCCGCAGCCGGGGCCAATTCATGTAATTTCATATTGCCCTCCTAAATTATACTTCTTCGCAGGTGACCAGATGCTTAATTTTAAACACCATACCCCTGACACAGGGGTTGTCAACCGTAACTACTTTTGAACCAATCTTGCCGAGACCCAGCGCCTTAATAGTAGCCTTCTGGTCCTTCGGGCTTCCGATCCCGCTCTTTACGAGTGTGATCTGGAGTTTTTTCTCGTTAGCCATTACAGATACCCCCTTACTTTAAGCGTTCTATCGGAATGCCGCGCAGACGTGCAACCTGCTCAGCCGTCTTAAGCTGAGAAAGACCTTCAATAGTCGCCTTGACGCAGTTGATCGGGTTGTTGGAACCCTGAGACTTCGTTCTGATGTCCTTTACGCCGGCCAACTCAAGAACCGCTCTCGCATGGCCCCCGGCCAGAACGCCGGTACCTTCTCTCGCAGGCATCATGAGCACCTTGCCTCTGCCGAACTCACCGATAACCTGATGAGGTATCGTCGTTCCCTTGAGGGGTACGGTAATCATGTGGCGCTTCGCGCTCTCAACCGCTTTTCTGATTGCTTCGGGAATCTCGGCAGCTTTGCCCATGCCGCAGCCCACATGACCGTTCATGTCGCCTACAACTACAAGAGCCGAGAATCTCATATTTCTGCCACCCTTTACCGTCTTAGCTACGCGGTTTACGGCTACGAGTTTTTCCTGATATTCTACAGCGTTAGAATTTGTTCTTTCCATTGTCATAGCCCCTCCTACAGCTTAAGACCGGCTTCTCTGGCGCCGTCCGCAACGTTCTGTACTCTTCCCGTGTAGACATAGCCTCCGCGGTCGAATACGACTTCCTTAATTCCCTTGTCCATAGCCTTCTTGGCCGCGGCTTCGCCTACGAGCTTGGCTGCTTCGCACTTTGTCTTATCGGCTATCGCGGATGCAATATCCTTGTCAAGTGTTGAAGCGGCAGCTATGGTATTGCCCGCAACGTCGTCAATTACCTGAACATAGACGTTGTTCAGACTGCGGTAAACGCACATTCTGGGTCTTTCGGGTGTTCCCTTCACCTTGTTTCTGATGCGCTGGTGGCGGGCAACTCTGATTCTGTTTCTATCTGCTTTTTTTATCATTTTTACCTACCTCCATTACATTCCTGTCTTGCCTTCCTTACGGCGCACATACTCGTTCTTATAACGTATGCCCTTGCCCTTGTAAGGCTCCGGCGGACGAACTTCCCGTACGTTTGCCGCTACTTGGCCGACCTTCTGCTTGTCGATACCTTTGATAAGGATTGCATTGGGGTTCGGCACCTCGAAGGTAATTCCTTCCGGCTGTTCAAACTCCACCGGATGCGAGAAGCCCATGTTCAAAACCAGCTTCTTGCCCTGGAGCTGTACTCTGTAGCCGACGCCTACGATCTCCAGCTCTTTCACAAACTCATTGTTTACACCGTAGACCATGTTGGCGATCAGCGCTCTTGTGAGGCCGTGTGTCGCTCTATGCTGTTTGCTGTCCGATGGACGGGCCACCGTAATGGTGTTGCCGTCTATCTTGATATCCATGTCGCCGTTGAACTTCTGGGTCAGCTCACCCTTAGGCCCTTTAACCTTAAGCACGTTACCGGCTTCCAAAGTTGCCGATACGCCTGCAGGTAACTCGACAGGGAGTTTTCCAATTCTTGACATCGCTTAAATCCTCTCTTAAAATTCTTATCTTACCAGATATAGGCCAGCACTTCGCCGCCTACGCCGGCTTCCCTCGCCTCGGCATCCGTCAGAATACCTTTGGACGTGGAAATCACGGCAATACCCAAGCCGCCGAGCACTCTCGGAACCTGATCTTTGCCCGCATAAACGCGGAGACCCGGCTTGCTTATCTTTTTGAGACCGGAGATGACCTTTTCTCCCGTCGCGCTGTATTTCAGCCTTATTTTAATCGTACCCTGCACACCGTCCTCGATGTGCTCAACGCCCTTGATAAAGCCTTCCTTCAGCATAATGTCCGCAATCGCCTTTTTCATCTTTGACGCGGGCACCTCGACCGTTTCCTTCTTCACTACGAGGGCGTTTCTTATTCTTGTCAGCATATCCGCTACTGGATCTGTTACCGGCATTATAGTTCCTCCTTAATTATAATCCGCGCGGTTCGGCGCTGGGCCGCCTGCGCAAACGCATGTGTTTACCAGCTTGCTTTCTTTACGCCGGGGATTTCCCCTTTGTAAGCCAGCTCTCTGAAGCAAACACGGCAGATACCATACTTTCTCAGTACGGAGTGAGGCCGTCCGCATATGCGGCATCTCGTATAGTTCCTTGTAGAGAACTTGGAGCCTCTCTGCTGCTTGAGTTTCATCGCTTTTTTAGCCAACCTTAGTTCCTCCTTACTTTGTGAAAGGCATATCCATCAAGGCAAGCAGCTCACGCGCTTCCTCGTCTGTGTTAGCCGTCGTAACGATTATGATGTCCATACCGCGAACCTTTTCCACCTTGTCGTAGTCGATCTCGGGGAACACCATCTGCTCTTTAAAGCCCATAGCAAAATTGCCTCTGCCGTCAAACGACTTGGGATCCAGACCCCTGAAGTCGCGGACACGCGGGATTGCGATGCTGATAAGCTTATCTGTAAACTCATACATCCTGTCGCCGCGCAGCGTCACCTTTGCACCGATCTTCATGCCCTCGCGGAGCTTAAAGTTTGCGACGGACTTTCTCGCCACCGTCACCATGGGCTTCTGTCCGGATATTGTAGCCAGCTCATCAAGAGCGGAATCCAACGCCTTGGGATTGTCCTTGATATCTCCCATACCCATATTGATTACGACCTTCTCAAGCTTCGGTACCTGCATGATGTTCTTATAGCCAAATTTTTTCATCATGGCCGGAACAATCTCTTTTGTATATCTGTCTTTCAATCTAGCCATCTAAGGTTACCTCCGCTTATTTGTCCAGAGTGTCGCCGCACTTCTTGCACACGCGCACTCTGCTGCCATCCGCAAGCTCCTTGGAGCCTGTTCTCGTAGGCTTTTTGCACTTGGGGCAAACGACCATCACGTTGGAAGCGCTGATAAAGCCCTCCTGATGAATGATGCCGCCGACGTCTGTCTGCTTGCGGGGCTTCTTATGAAGCGTAAGCATGTTGACGCCTTCTACGAGCACCTTGCCCTCTGTCGGCTGGCACTTTAAAACCTTGCCCTCTTTCCCCTTGTCTTTACCGGAGATCACTACTACGGTATCGTCTTTTTTAATATGTAAACCTGCCATAGCACCCTCCTTAAAGCACTTCCGGAGCAAGGGATATGATCTTCATATAGTCCTTGTCTCTCAGTTCTCTTGCCACAGGCCCGAAGATACGCGTTCCTCTGGGCTGTTTGTTTGCGTCGATAATGACAGCAGCGTTCTCATCAAAGGAGATATAGGAGCCGTCCGGTCTCCTGATTCCTTTGACACTTCTCACGATAACTGCCTTTACGACATCCTTTTTCTTTACAACGCCGCCGGGCTGCGCAGTTTTCACCGAAGCGATGATCACATCACCGATGTTGGCTGTTCTCTTCATCGAGCCGCCGAGCACCTTGATGCACTGGATCACTTTTGCTCCGGAGTTGTCAGCTACCTTCAGGCGTGTTTCCGGCTGAATCATGTTGTGCCTCCTTCACTCTGTTCGGAATGGATTTTGCCATTCTCGGGCTTATTTAGCCTTCTCTATGATCTCTACTACGCGCCAGTTCTTGTCTTTCGACAGACGCCGCGTCTCCATTATCGCTACCGTATCGCCTACGCCGCACTGGTTCTCTTCGTCGTGAGCCTTGAAGCGCTCTGTCCTGTTCACCGTCTTACTGTACAGGGGATGCTTCTTCTTTGTCTTTATGGCTACAACGACCGTCTTATCCATCTTATCGCTTACGACGACGCCGGTTCTCATTTTACGAAGATTTCTCTGTTCCATAAATCTCTACTCCTTAATCGCTACTTAGCGGCTTCTTTGAGTTCGCGCTCGCGGATGATCGTCTTTACGCGGGCGATGTCCTTCTTGACCTCTTTGATGCTCTTCGTATTGGAGAGCTGGCCGGTAGCCTGCTGGAAGCGCAGATTAAAGAACTCCGTCTTCAGATCCTTCAGCTGGTTTACCAGCTCGTAATCCTGCATCTCATGAAACTTCTTAGCCTTCAACCTGCTCACCACCTTCCACTGCAACCTCACGCTTCACAATCTTGCACTTGATCGGCAGCTTGTGCGCTGCGAGACGAAGCGCTTCACGCGCAATCTCTTCGCTGACGCCGGCAATCTCAAACATCACTCTGTCCGGCTTCACTACAGCTACCCAGAACTCCGGTGCGCCCTTACCTTTACCCATTCTGGTTTCGGCAGGCTTCTTTGTTACCGGCTTGTCGGGGAATATTTTAATCCACACCTGGCCGCCCCTCTTGGTATATCTCGTCATAGCGATACGGGCAGCCTCTATCTGGTTGCTCTTGATCCAGCCGGGCTGCGCCGCGACAAGACCAAACTCACCGTAAGAGACTACGTTTCCGCGTGTCGCTCTGCCCTTCATGCGGCCGCGATGCACTCTTCTATGCTTGGTTCTTTTTGGCATTAACATTTCTTCTGCCTCCTTCCGGTTTCTTTCCCTCTGCTATACCCTTCGCGCGTTCTTTTAAGGGATCGGTCAATATCTCGCCCTTGTAAGCCCATACTTTTACGCCGATCTTGCCGTAAGTTGTATTGGCTTCCGCAAAGCCATAGTCGATATCGGCCCTTATTGTCTGCAGCGGTATAGAACCTTCGTGATACTGCTCTCTTCTTGCGATCTCTGCGCCGCCGAGACGGCCGGAGCACATGATCTTGATACCCTTCAGACCCGCTTTCATGGAGCGGCCAATGCTCTGCTTCATAGCGCGGCGGAAGGATGTTCTTCTCTCCAGCTGGCCCGCTACGTTCTCCGCGATGAGCTGCGCGTCCAGATCGGGGCGCTTCACCTCAACAATGTTGAGCGCAACAGTCTTGCCTATCTCTTTTGCCAGAGCGGCTTTCAGCTGCTCAATGCCTGTGCCGCCCTTGCCGATCACCACACCGGGCTTCGCCGTGTGGATCGTTACGGACGTCTTGTTAGCGGCTCTCTCAATCTCTATTCTGGACACGGAGGCCTGAAACAGCTTATTCTTCAAAAACTTTCTGATTTGATTGTCCTCCACCAGATAGTCGGCAAACTGGTCTTTCTTTGCCACCCAGCGGGAGTCCCAATCTTTCATGATACCAACTCTGAATCCATGGGGATTTACTTTCTGACCCATTATGTACCTCCTCCTTACTTGACCTCGTCCAAGATTATTGTGATATGGCTGGTTCTCTTTCTGATGCGAGACGCCATACCTTTTGCTCTCGGGCGATACCGTCTAAGTGTTGGACCCTGATTGGCATATGCTTCTGCCACATAGAGATTATCTCTCGTCAGCTCCAAATTGTTCTCGGCGTTTGCGACTGCGCTGTCAAGAAGCTTCAGCACCGGTTCGCTCGCCGCTTTGGGCGTGTTCGCCAGAATTGCCTTTGCCTCTTTTACGCTCTTGCCTCTTATAAGGTCTATCACAACTCTCACCTTGTTGGAGGAAATTCGGATATACCTTGCGACTGCGCGCGGCCTTTTATCTTTTTCTTCAAGCCGCTTTGCGGCCTTTTCTCTCTGCCTGGTTGCCATTTTCTACTGCCTCCTTATCAAGATGACTTCTCGCCGGAGTGACCCCTGAAGGTGCGTGTGGGGGCGAATTCGCCCAGCTTATGCCCAACCATGTCCTCCGTCACGTACACAGGCACAAATTTTCTGCCGTCGTGTACTGCTATCGTATGGGAGATCATATCCGGAAATATCGTGGATGCTCTCGACCATGTTTTCAGGACTTTCTTGTCGTTCTTTTCGTTCATGGCCTGTATCCTCGACAGGAGTTTCTGATCTACGTATGGTCCTTTTTTGATCGACCTGCTCATTTAAATACTCTCCTTTCGCCTACTTGCCGTTTCTGCGCTTAACAATAAACTTGTTAGACCTGTTCTTCTTCTTCCTCGTCTTGTATCCGAGAGCAGGCTTGCCCCACGGAGTTACAGGACCGGGACGGCCGATAGGAGATTTGCCCTCGCCGCCGCCGTGCGGATGGTCGTTGGGGTTCATGACAGAACCGCGAACCGTCGGGCGAATGCCCATATGGCGCTTTCTTCCGGCCTTACCGATGTTCACGTTGGCATTGTCCAGGTTGCCGATCTGACCGATCGTCGCCTTTGCCACTACCGGCACCATTCTCACTTCGCCGGAGGGGAGCCTCACCTGTGCGTAAGCGCCCTCTTTTGCCATGAGCTGCGCCGCGCCGCCTGCCGTCCTTACCAGCTGTCCGCCCCTGCCGGGCTTCATCTCAATGTTGTGGATCAACGTACCCACCGGAATGGCGGATATGGGCATTGCATTACCCGGCTTGATGTCCGCGCTGTCGGCGGAGACGATTTTGTCGCCCACCTTGATGCCGAGAGGCGCCAGAATATACCTTTTCTCGCCGTCAGCATAGTGCAGAAGCGCTATATTCGCCGTGCGGTTGGGGTCATACTCTATGGTCGCTACCGTAGCGGGAACGTCCATCTTATCCCTCTTGAAATCAATGATTCTGTACTTCCTCTTCGCACCGCCGCCGATGTGGCGCACTGTAATGCGTCCGTGGACATTTCTGCCGCCGCTCTTTCTCAAGGGGGCCAACAGCGATTTCTCAGGCGTCGTCGTCGTGATTTCGTCAAACTCCGACACCGACATGAACCTTCTGCCCGGGGAAGTCGGGTTATATTTCTTGATTGCCATAACTTATCTCTCCTCCCGCTACTGTATCATTCCCTCGAAGAACTCGATTGCCTTGCTGTCCTTCGTGAGGGTCACCGTCGCTTTTTTCACGGCCGGCGTTCTGCCTTCCGTGCGTCCCTGCCTCTTCAGCTTGCCTTCTTTTCTCGTCGTAGTGATCTTAGCCACTTTGACTTCGAAAATCTCTTCGACGGCCTGCTTGATCTCCGTCTTATTGGCCCGCGTGTCGACGCTGAACGTATATTTCTTCTCGGGGATCTGGTCATAGCTTTTTTCAGTCAGGACTGGTCCCTTTATAACATCATGTATGTCTTTCATTATGCGTAAACCTCCTCCAGCTTCTTTACGGCAGCCTTTGTGAGTACGAGCTTGTCGCAGTTGACGATGTCATAAACGCTCATCTCGCCGGCAAACGTTGCGGCGACGCCGGCAATGTTGCCCGATGCTCTCGTCACGGTCTCGTCTACGGCATCCGTGACAATCAGAGCCTTGGCGCCGGCAACCTTGATATTCTCAAGCGCCTTTACCATCTCCTTCGTCTTGGGAGCCTCTATGTTGAACTCCTCTACAACTACGAGCTCTTTCTCTGCGACCTTCATGGAGAGGGCCGAACGCATAGCGAGCTGCTTCATCTTTTTGTTGACCTTGACTCTGTAAGAGCGGGGCTTCGGCGCAAACACAACGCCGCCGCCTGTCCACTGAGGTTCTCTTGTGGAGCCGTGTCTTGCGCGGCCTGTGCCCTTCTGTCTCCAGGGCTTCTTCCCGCCGCCGCGGACTTCCGACCTTGTCAGGGTAGACTGTGTTCCCTGCCTGTTTGCTGCGAGCTGCGCCACGACTACCTGATGGATCGCCGGTTCGCTCACCTCGATGCCGAACACTTCGTCTTTAAGTTTTATTCTTCCGGCGTCGCTGCCGTCTATCTTCCAAACTTTGACACTTGGCATTACCTGTGCCTCCTTTCAATAATCTGTATTTAAGCCTTTACGCTTTTCTTTATCGTTATCAGCTGGCCCTTCGCGCCGGGTACTGCGCCCTTTATAAGCAGCATGTTGCGCTCAGCGTCCACCATCTCGATTCTGAGGTTCTGCACCGTCTTTGTTTCGCTTCCCGTGTGTCCGGGGAGACGCTTGCTCTTGAACACCTTGCCCGGATAAGAGCATGCGCCCATGGAACCGGGACGGCGATGGTATCTGGAACCGTGCGTCATGGGGCCTCTGTGCTGTCCCCATCTCTGGATAACACCCTTAAAGCCGCGGCCCTTGGAGGTTCCCGTTACGTCAACGATGTCTCCGGTCTCAAATACGTCCGCTTTGATCTCAGCGCCGACTTCCAGCGCCTCATCCGTTTTGAACTCGCGGAGATAGCGCTTCGCCGGAACGCCCGACTTCTTGTAATGACCCATCTTGGGCTTGTTTACCAGCTTCTCCCTGATTTCGCCGAATCCAACCTGAACCGCGCTGTAGCCGTCGGTCTCAGGTGTTTTCTTCTGGACTACGACGCAGGGGCCGGCTTCTACTACTGTTACGGGTATGACTACGCCTTCTTCGGTGAAGATCTGCGTCATCCCGACTTTTTTTCCAAGTATAGCTTTCATTGTCCTTCCTCCTTGCCTGTCCTTACAGCTTTATCTCGATATCGACACCTGCCGGCAGATCGAGGCGCATCAGCGCGTCTGTAGTCTTTGCATTCGCCTCCAATATATCGATCAGCCTCTTGTGGGTCTTGATCTCAAACTGTTCGCGAGAGTCCTTATACTTGTGCGTTGCACGAAGTATTGTGACGATCTCCTTCTGTGTCGGCAGCGGTATCGGACCCGATACTTTAGCGCCCGTGCGTTTTGCCGTGTCGACGATCTTTGCCGAGGACTGGTCGATCAGATTGTGATCGTAGGCCTTCAGCTTAATTCTGATTCTCTGGCTCGCCATTGTTTGTTATGTCTCCTTCCTATATACACGCCTCCGCGCGTATCCTATTGTATTTTCGCCGCAGGGCGCCTTATTACCCTGCGAACGGAGCGCCCGCTCTATGGCGGACTTGTCTGCATGAGTTACCCGGCATGGCCTCCGGCAATCTCACGCTTCAACCCATTTTGCCCTTCCCTGCGCGGTTTTTGGGCAATCCCAAACCTACGCATGGAGCGCAACAGTAGTATTATATAACAATGAAACCCCTTTTGCAAGGGGTTTTTTATTGTTTTTTCAAAAATTATTTTATTTCTAAATTGCAAGATCAAATCGGACACAATTAAAGAGCTCGGCGGAAGAGCGATAATTGAAGATTTTGCGAGGGAGATTATTGATCCACTCCTCCACGAAAGCAATAGCTTCGTCTGAAACAGTACCGAAGTCCGTACCCTTGGGGAAAAAGCGACGGACAAGGGAATTTTGCTTCTCGTTTGTCCCGCGCTCAAACGAGGAATACGGGTGAGCATAGTAAACCTTAGTTTCAGGCAGCAGGGACGGCAGCTCGGCAAACTCGCTTCCGTTATCACCGGTCATCGTTTTGAATACGGCTGTAAAGCTCTCCCCATATTTCATATTTAGCCTTTCAATACCTTCTTTTACTGCTTCTTTAGACCGTGAAGCTATCTTCACCATATACCGCCTTCTGGTAAACCGCTCGTCTATACAAAGCAGGGCGGCGCTGCTTTCCCGCTTCCCAACTATCGTGTCTATCTCCCCATGCCCAAACTCTTCCCTGTTTTCCACCTCGCTAGGCCGCTGCTCTATGCTCATGCCATACAGCTGCCTGTTTACTCTGTCCCGATGTGCTTTCGACTTCCGTTTTACTCTCAGCGGAAGGTCTATATTCCTTACTCCCAGCAGGCATTGGTCAATGTAGTTATACAGTGTTTTTGTACAAACGGTCTCATCAAAGAGACCCTCCATTCGAGCTCTGCCGCAAACCGCGTCAGGAGACAGCTTCTCATTTTTCATCCGCTCGTCCGCATAT
>QAKS01000091.1 GCA_003343685.1 Clostridiales bacterium
ACCTCTTTTCTGTCGCAACGATGAAAGGCGCTGTGCGCCCGTCCCTTTGAGAAAATATTGCGGTCGAGTGATATTCTTTTTATAACCTCTTTTCCGTCGCAACGATGAAAGGCGCATTGCGCCCGTCTCTTTGAGAAAGTATTGCGGTCGAGCGACTGTTTTTCACCGCGGTGTTTTTTTACCGCAACGATGAAAGGCGCTGTGCGCCCTCCTCCTTGCCCCTTAACGTAAAAAGCCTTCGACCTTCTGTTTCTCTCAATGATAATTAATTTTGCGGAACAAGCTTTGCAAAACAGAGCGACAATACTGACCTCGCTTTTTCATGTGCAAAGGCCTGCCGAAGGAATAAATACCCGGCGGCGGAGTAATAATAGAAACATCTGTCAAAACGGAGGCTGCTTGTGAACATAGAGATTGATCTGGATAAAAATATAGAGATTTTGAACAGCAGGCTTGGAGAATCCTTTGATATTGTGATAAGGGAGATTACCGATTTCCGGGGTGTGCGTGCGGCGGTCGTGTTTTCCGACGGTCTTGTGGACAAGGAACTGATCGCGGGGGAGATCATCCGGCCGCTGCTCGGCTATGCCATGGATTCAAAGGAAAAGAAGCGCCGAGGAAGGACGGCACAGGGCCTGATGCAGCGGATTATCAGCACTGTGGACGTGGAGGAGGAACAGGACATGGACAGGGCGCTTACGGGGGTTCTGTCGGGAGATACGGTGATTTTTTTCGACGGCGCGGACAACTGTTTTATGGCGCAGACGAGAAAGTGGCAGTCCCGCAGCATCAGTACGCCGGATACCCAGCAGTCTGTGCGGGGACCGAAGGAGGGATTTACGGAAACCCTCCTGTTTAACGCGGCAATGCTGCGCAGAAAGATCAAAAGCGACAGGTTGGCGCTGGAGGCTGTTAAAATCGGTACGGTGACGAAAACAGATGTGTGCGTTGCTTACCTCAAGGGGACTGCGGAGCAGGAATTGATAGATCAGGTAAAAAGGCGGCTGGCGGCAATCGAGACCGACCACATACTGGATTCGGCGCAGGTAGAACGGTATATCAGCGAGGGAGGTACGTTTTTTTCAACAGCGGCGGAGAACGAGAAGCCGGATGTGGTGGCGGGAAAGCTGCTGAAGGGGCGCGTGGCCCTCATTGTGGACGGATCCCCGTTTGTTCTGACGGTTCCGATGGTGTTTGCGGAGAATTTTCAGACCAGCGAGGACCGGTATATGCGCCCGATATTTGCAAACATGCTGCTGGCGCTCAGATATCTGGCGTATGCAGTGTCGCTTATACTGCCCGCAGTTTATGTGGCTATGCTGACGTACCATAAGGAACTGCTGCCGGAAGCGCTGCTGGACACGCTTCAGCTGGCGGTGAAGGACGTGCCTATGCCAATTGTCGTGGAAATGGCGATGATGCTGGTGCTGTATGAGATGCTGAAGGAGGCCATGCTCCGGCTGCCAAAGCAGATCGGCGCTGCTGTCGGCATGGTAGGGGTGCTGATTATTGGAGAGGCAGCTGTAGGGGTGAAGATGATCGGCGCACCGACTGTAGTGATTGCAGCCATAACGTTTATCACGTCTGCCCTTTCCGGCGCAGCGCTGGACTCGGCCTCGTTGATCAGATTCGGATTTTTGGTGCTGTCGGGAATATTTGGAATGTATGGCGTCATGACAGGCGCTGCCGCGCTGGTGATTCACCTGTGCAGTGTGACGTCTTTTGGTGCGCCATACATGTCTCCGCTGGCCCCGTTCTCGTGGATGGGACTGAAATATACGATGTGGCGATCATCTTACAGAAGGAGGGCCAAATGAAGAGGCTGATATGCGCTTTGCTGATCTGTATGCTCCCACTGACGGGGGGCTGCGCTATGCGGGAGCTGTCCGATGTAGGACTGGTGCGCGGAATCGCTCTGGACGGGAACGAAAGGGGCGGCTATACGGTGACTGCGGCAGTCATGGACGAGGAGGGCGGCTACGAATATCTGTCTGCCGACGGAGAGAGTCTGGCAGGAGCGCTCGAGGAGATGAATACGGAGACATTTCTGGGGCAAAACGATTTTATTGTCGTTTCGACCTCCGTCGCGGATGCAAAAACGCCCCTGCGATGGCTGGCGCGCAGCAGCGATGGCAGCGAAAAAGTGATCTGGTGCGACGGCAGCGCAGGGAAGCTGCTCCAAAAGGTAGCGGACGAGGAAGTAAGACCTGCCAGCAAATTGCCGTCCACAGACCTGCGCGTGCTCAGCAACGGCATGGAAAGCGTATCGGCGGCAGCGGCAGTGCCGCTGGGCGACGAGAGCGGGATTTCAAAAATGGCGATTGTGGTGGCCTACAGAATGGAGAGGGTTCTCACTGACGAGGAAGTAGAGGGCATGAGGATTATGCTGGGAGAGGCGGCCGACATGGTAGTGGAACAGAAAATTTACGACGATATGATAAGTGCGCGCATTCTCACCTGCAATGCAGGGATATCAGCGAAAAAGGATCGGAATAAGGTGGCGTTCAGCGTTGACATCCGCTATCGATATAAGGTGGAGAGCGCCCAAGGGAACAGAGACTGGCGCACCGGAAGGAATGCGGCAATTCTGGATGCGCGGATGGATGAGTTGATGGGAAAAAGGGTGTATGAAGCCATCGGAGCCTGTCAGTGCGAAAACGGAGACGTTTTAAACTTGGCGGCGAACCTGAAAAAGTGTACAGGACAATCCATTGAGAAGAAGGATTGGGTGCTGGCTGATATGGATTTCGCCGTGACGGCTACCGGCACGAGAGAGTTCAGCACGGCGGAGAGGGCGCGGGCAAATTGAGAAACAGACTGTATGAGCACCAATTTTGTTTTATACTGGTTATGATCGCTATGGCGGATATTTTCGCCGTCGGCGTGCTGTGGAATGTGTACGGCAGCTCTGTATGGGCGGCGTTTTTTTTCGCCATACCGCTTGGTGCTTTAGTGGCGTGGATGTGGTTTGGCCTCATGAGTCGGAAGGGGAGTATTTTTGCGGCTTTTGGCGGAGAACGGATAAAATGGCTGGGAGCTGCGGCATCTTGGGCGTATGGTGTGTATTTTGTTGTGTTTGCGGGGCTGGCTCTCTCCATTTACGGCGCGTTTGTCTCCGAAGGCTCCCTCATTGAAACAAGCCCGTCCGTATTTGTGGCGCCGTTGGCGGCTGTTGCCGTTTACGGCGCGGCAAAGGGAGAGCGGGCGATCGGCAGAGCCGCGGTCATCTTCGGAAGCGTATTGGCTCTGGCAATCCTCATCTCGGCGATATTCGCCATATCGCTGGGAGAGGATGCGGCGCTGTATCCCATTGCGGGTGATGACAGCGAAAGCATGGTGCGGGCTGTGGCGTTTGTCGTTCTGATCCAGTTCGGAGAAATGGCAAGCGCGGCATCGTTTATTGGCAGAGTAGAAAAGAGAAAAACGTGGCCGGCGGTGGCCGGCGCCGTGGGAGGATGTCTGGTGCTGGGACTCTTTGCCATGGGAAGCGCGATGGCGGCGGGACATACGTCTTTTATGGATCAGGAGCCGTTTTACAGGGGAGCGGCCGAGGTTGCGGCTGTTCTTTCATCTATGAAAGTATGGGCTACGGCGGCATATCTGTTTGGCGCCGTGTTCAGAGCCGCGGTCAACATTTTGAGTGCATCAGAGTGCTTTTGCATTTTGGCTAAGGGAAATGCGGTGAAAAAGGCGGTGATCCCGATAGGGGCGGCCGCGTTTGTGCTTTCGATTGTCATGCCGGACAGTTTTTTTGAGACGGACGGCTTCTTTCTGGGGCCGTATCTCTATATTGCAGCAGTTATGACTGTGATTCTGCCGCTGCTGGCGTCGGCTGTTTCGGCAGCGGTCTGCCTGTATCGCCGCCATAAAAACCTACAGAGACGGCGCAGCTCGCTGTGATACGCAATAAACATTGAAAAATATAAATGTAATATAGCGGCAGAATCCTCCCGGGCCGTGCAGAGGGCAGCGCATGGACCGAAGGTATTTCGCATATAAGTGAACGGGGGTGAGGCTTTATGATGAAATATATTTGGTGCGCCATGATTGTGCTGTCCGTGGCGGCGGGGCTTGCGACGGGGCGCGGGGCGGAGCTTCAGGGAGCCATACTGGACGGTGCTTCCGACGGTGCGACGCTGATTATTGGCATGGTCGGCGCGTACTGCCTGTGGCTGGGGCTTCTTGGGATTGCCCGCGACAGCGGAATGACGGAGAAGCTGGCGCGGCTGATGAAAAAGCCGCTGTCTCTTCTGTTCCGGGGCATCCGTGATAACGAGGAGGCAATGTCTATGGTGACAATGAACATTGTGGCAAATATGCTGGGAATGGGCAATGCGGCGACGCCTTTCGGCATTAAAGCGATTGCCGCCATGAATCGGGAGAAGGTAAAAACGCCGACGGACGATATGTGCCTGTTTCTTATCCTGAATACGGCGTCGGTACAGCTGCTGCCCACTTCGATCATCGCCGTAAGACGGGCTGCCGGCTCCGCAGCGCCGGGGAGCATCGTCGTACCGTCGCTTGCCGCCACATTTCTGACGGCGGTTATCGCCCTGATACTGGGAAAGGCCTGCGCCGCGGTTCGGCGGAGAGTAAAACGCAAATGAGCGTTTCAGACTGGGCGATACCGGCTTACGTGGTGCTTACGCTGGTGGTGGGGCTGGCGTCGCGGGTAGATGTCTATGAAAGCTTTGTAAAAGGCGCTGCTGAGGCATTGCCCATTATGCGCCGCGTGCTTCCCTATACGGTGGCGATGATATTTGCCGTGCGCCTGATGGAGGCGTCCGGAGCGTTTGATATGCTTTCGTCCGCACTGTCCGGCTTGGGAGGATTGTTCGGCATACCCCCGGCGCTGATCCCGCTCATGATTATGCGCCCTTTTTCGGGAGGAGGCAGCATGGGGCTTCTGGCGGGGCTGCTCACCTCTCTCGGGCCGGACTCCTTTGGCGGACGTGTGGCATCGGTCTATATGGGCAGTTCAGAGACGTTGTTTTATACCACCTCTGTGTATTTCGGCAGCGCAGGAATTACGAAAACAGGTTATGTCATACCGGTTGCGCTGATAACCGATGTTTTGGGGATGGTCATCGCCTGTGCTATTTGCGGCGCGGTATTAAACTGAAAGATAACGCAAACCAGCTAAAATTTTACGTTTTAATGCTTTTATATTTCGGCAATGAAGTACGGGCGGAAATTGGGTATAATTATCATGAAAAAATACAGGATTTTTGGCGTTCTGCTCGTCCGCCGATTGAGGCCGGGCATGCGGCGGTAAAACGCCGGGGGGGAGTGGCTCAATAGCGTACAATATGATATAATAGAAACATGAAAAACGGAGAAGAAA
>QAKS01000116.1 GCA_003343685.1 Clostridiales bacterium
GCGGGCATTCGCCCGTTCCTTCGCCGCGCGGGCATTCGCCCGTTCCTTCGCTGCGTTAGTCTGCAAGAGCGGCGAAGATGTTCCTTTTTTGCGGACCACGCCTTTCCCGCATCCGGAAGCCCCGCGGCAGACACTCCGTCGTTCCCCAAAAATCACCTGTCTGCAGGTACTTTTCGACATTTTTCTTTATTATGTGGTTTCATCGTATTTCTATTTATGGTATCATAGTTATAGTATCATGCAATTATTTTGAAAAGGAGGTGCAGGATGTTCGGAAAACGATATGATGGGCGGCGCATTAGAACAATGGAACCCATACCGCGCATGATGCCCTATCTAATGAAAACTCGGACTGATTCACAAAATTTTTTTAACGACGAATTCTACTGCCGGCCTCTCGACGAGTACATACGAAAGATGCAGGAGGACAGCCGGGACGGCAAGATGACATACATGAAAATACTTATTGCCGCCATGGTAAGGCTTATCGCCCTTTTCCCCGGGCTTAACCGTTTTGTCATGAACGGTAGGATTTACGCCAGAAACTCTATTACCGTTTCCTTTGTCGTGCAGAAAAGCCTGCGTGACGATTCCGCCGAGACGACGGTAAAGCTCCGTTTCGACGGCACGGAGAATATCTTTCAGATCAGCCGAGCCATTGACGAGGCCATTGCCTCCGCCGCCTATACGGGCAGCAACACAGAAACGGACGCTCTTGCCAGTACTCTCGATAAAATTCCCGGCTTTTTATGCAAATGGGCCATCAATTTCCTGTGGTTTCTGGACAGACACGACCTTATGCCAAAAAAAGTCATCGAGGCCAGCCCTTTTCACACCTCGTTTTTCATCACCAATCTGAAATCGCTGGGCATCAATTATATCTATCATCACGTATACGAGTTCGGTACTACGGGTATCTTTCTCGCACTGGGCAAGGAAAAGGAACGGGTTGTCCCCAGCATTTCGCAGCCCTATGAAATCCAGCACGTGTCTACCTTGGGCGTCGTCACCGACGAACGCTTCTGCGACGGTCTGTATTTCGCCCGCGTCATGCGCCAGCTGAAAAGAATACTGCGCGACCCGTCTGTTCTTGAGACGGGCCTCGACAGAATAGTGGAGGATATACCATGAGATTCGGAATCATCGGAACAAATTTTGTCACAGACTGGTTCGTAAAAAACGGCCGACAGACGGAGAACTTCTCCATCGGCGCGGTTTATTCGCGCACCATGAGCCGTGCAAAGGAATACGGAACGCCGCTCGGCTGTACTGCCTTTTTCGACGATCTGGAGGCCTTCGTCTCCTTCCCGGGCATCGACGCCGTTTACATTGCCAGCCCTCACCGCTGTCATAAGGAGCAGGCTCTTCTCGCGCTGTCCCGCGGCAAGCACGTTCTGATCGAAAAGCCGGCGGCCATGAACGCCGCGGACGCACGGGAGATGCTCGCCGCCGCCAAGGCCAACAGCCGCGTTATTATGGAGGCTATGCGCCCGGTTCACAACCCCGCGCTGTCCGCCATCAAGCAGGCGCTGCCCAAAATCGGCGACGTGCGGCGCGCGCTCATCTTTTTCAACCAGTATTCCTCCCGCTATGATCGATTTAAGGCGGGCGACCGGACTGACATGAACGCCTTCGACCCCGCCCTCGGGAATATGGCGCTTTTGGACGTCGGCGTCTACGCATGCGCTCTTATGACGGCATTGTTCGGAAAGCCGAACAGCGTCCACGCTGATTTTATCACGCTGGAAAACGGCTTTGAGGCCGCAGGCGACCTTGCCCTTTCCTATAACGGCATGCTCGCCTCCGTTCAGTACAGCAAAATCAACAACTCCAAAAACAGGATTGAGCTTCAGGGAGAGCGCGGCAGCCTTCTGATCGGAGATGTGATCTGTCTTGAGGACGCGGTGATCGAATACGATGACGGCTCCTGCGAGACCGTCTGGCCCCATACCACAGGCCGTGACGGAGACATGGTCCATGAGATCCGCGACTTTAATGCTCTCGCAGAGGGCAGAGCCGACATGGAACCGTTCTGGGAGATTACTGTTTCTACCATAGAATTGATGGACAGGGCCAGGGAATTTATTACAAAAATATGAAATTTCTTTAACCCTCTTCTACAAACATATTGCAGGAAGGACAGCATTGTTGTATAATAGCATCTATGAAAAAAGGCTATAAACTGGTGTGTTCCGATATTGACGGCACTCTTGTAAACAGTGAAAATAGAATGTGTCCCACCACGGCGGAGGTTGTGCGCCGCGTGGTGGATCAAGGCGTCATATTCGCCCTCATATCCGCCCGTCCGCCCGTGGGGATGTTCTATCTTCTGGACGACATGGGGATTGACCAGTACGTTGTGGCCTTCGGCGGCTCCATTATATTAAAGCGCGGGCAAAAGCCGGTCTATGAGGACACACTGCCTATGGAATATGTAGAGCGCCTTCGGGAAGAGAGCCGGAAGTTCGGCCTTAATCTGAGCGTCTACAGCGGAGAAGACCTGTTCGTAGAGAAAATTGACGAACGCGTCAGGATTGAACAGCAGATTGCGCGCGCCGTTCCCATAGAGCTTCCCTTCCGCGAAATCCAAAAACGGGCCGGCAACCCCAACAAACTCCTCTATTTGGGAGAACCCGAGGCTATCGCCGCATTTGAGCAGTGGGCCGCGCGGGAGTATGACGGCCTTCTTGCCATATACCGCTCCAAGCCGGACTATCTGGAGGTTTGTCCTCCGCAGTCTACAAAGTACGGCGGCATGATGGCTCTTGCCGACCATTTGGGGATTGATCCCAGCGAAATTATGGCCATCGGCGACAACTATAACGATGTGGATATGCTTAAAGGGGCCGCTTTTGGCGTCGCAATGGGAAACGCTCCGGAAGACGTGAAAAAAGCTGCGGATTTTGTAACGCTTCCCTGCATGGAGGACGGCGTAGGATACGCTCTCCAAAAGTTTATATTGTAATTGCGGCTTCGGCTTGCCCTTGTAAAAGCCAATAAACAGGAAAAGAGATCAGTACAGTGAGAAAAATCGAAACGGTCAAGAAAAAGTATGCAATCGGTGTGGATTTCGGTACGCTCTCCGCACGGGCGCTGCTCGTGGACGCCGACACAGGCATTGAGCTTGCCTCAAGCGAGATGGAATATCCTCACGGCGTCATAGACAAAGAGATGCCTTCCGGTGAGCCGCTTCCGCCCTCCTGGGCGCTGCAGGATCCGCAGGACTATCTCGACGTGTTCTATCAGACTGTACGCGAAGTGACAAAAGAAGCGGACGTAGATGTAGAGGAAATCATCGGCGTCGGCATCGACTTCACCACCTGCACAATCCTCCCCGTTCTGGAGGACGGTACGCCTCTTTCCATGGTGCCCGGGTTTGAGAACAACCCGCATGCCTATGTGAAGCTCTGGAAGCACCACGCTGCTCAATACTGTGCGGATATTGTCAACGAAACAGCCGAAAGGATGAACGAGCCTTGGCTTCCTCTTTACGGCGGCAAAATCTCCAGCGAATGGCAGCTTCCCAAAATTCTGCAGATCGTCAAAGAAGCTCCTGAAATTTACGAGAAGTGCCGCTATATTATCGAAGCGGGAGACTGGATGACGTGGATGCTGACAGGTACGCTCTCTTCCAGCGCCTGCATGGCAGGCTACAAGGGCCAGCATCACTACCAAAACGGGTATCCGGACAGCGAATATTTAAAGGCGCTCGATCCGGCGATGGAAAATCTTGTTGCCGACAAATTCCCGGACGATATTGCCCCTCTCGGTGAGCGGGTGGGCTATCTCACAAAGCGCATGGCGGCAAAGACCGGCCTGACTGAAAATACTGCTGTAGCCGTAGCTGTGGGCGACGCCCATGCGTCCGTTCCCGCCAGCAAAATCTCCGGCAGCGGCGAAATGCTTATGATCATGGGCACCTCCAACTGCCATATGATGATAGACAAAGAGGAAAAAGCCGTAAAAGGCATGTGCGGCGTTGTAAAGGACGGCATGATCCCCGGATATTTCGGTTATGAGGCCGGGCAGAGCTGTTTTGGAGACCATTTTTCCTGGTTTATGAGAAATCTGGTTCCCGAACACTATGCCAAAGCCGCCCGCAGCAGCGGTATGACGCCTTATGAATATATGACGGCGCTGGCCGAGCGGCAGAAGCCGGGCGAATGCGGCCTTCTCGCGCTGGACTGGTGGAACGGCGTCCGCTCCACACTGATGGATTTCGACCTGTCCGGCATGATGGTCGGCATGACGCTGGCTACCAAACCGGAGGACATCTTCCGCGCATTGCTGGATGCCGTCGCCTTCGGCACGCGCAAGGTGGTTGACGCATTCAACGATGCCGGCCTGCCCGTTCATAAGCTGGTGGCCGCAGGCGGTATCGCGGCCAAGAACCCGCTCCTGATGCAGATCATTGCAGACGTCACGCAGCTTCCCGTCGTCCTCACGGGCAGCGCCCAGTCCGGCGCTCTGGGCAGTGCCATTTTTGCCATTGCCGCCGCAGGAGAAGAGCGCAGCGGCTATGCCGACATCTCTCTCATCATCGACCGCATCGGCAGGCAGAAGGACGTTGTGTATCAGCCGATCGCAGACAATACGGAACGGTATGGCCTGCTCTACGCCGAATACCAAAAACTCTACGAGTATTTCGGCGCCGGCGGAAACGACGTTATGAAGGCCCTTCGGCGCATGAAATAAACCGGGGCAGTAAAAAAAGAAGCGCAGTAAAAAAGAAGTGGACGCAGCCCACTTCTTTTTTACTGATTTTTGCGTGTGTTTTCAGCAATAGTGCTCCATTGGGTAGACAAGATGCTGCAGCTCGTCGAGCTGATCCATTGTCACAACGCCGGGAGGCGCTACGAGTACGGTGGGAATGCGGTTTACGATCGTCGCGCAGGTGTGCTCCACTGTAGCGGGTTTGACGACGTGGAACTCCGTATCGGGTTCGCCTGTAATTTTCCAGTCGCACATATCTCCGTCATCCGGGCCATAGACCTTGCCGATGCACTGGGTCTCAAGCGTGATTCCCTGGAATGTCTCCGTCGTAACGACGGCAGCCATGCCGATGCAGTTGCCCTTGGGGATAGTCGCGCCCAGCGTAGCGGAGTACAAATCGCTGTCATGGAAGTAAGGCACACACTTCTGCGTCTGGCTCTTGATAGACAGGCCCAGTTTCTGCGCAAGCGCTTCGTTGGAGTTCCACACATAGGAGGGTTCCAAAACCTCCGGATGGGCAATCTGTGCCTCAAATTCCTCAGGCGTCAGGTTCACACCGTGGGCATTGGCCAGCGCCAAGCCGTAATCTTCTACATTGTAGCTGACGGCTCCCTCGATTTTCGTAATGTTATGGCAGCCGCCCGCAACCATTCCAACCATGTTTACCCAGAACACGTCCTCCATGCCGCTACCGACAAAGGTACAGCCGTTTTCCTTTGCGATAACGTCCAGTTTG
>QAKS01000005.1 GCA_003343685.1 Clostridiales bacterium
TTTTTTCTGTATAATTAACTGTCAAAAGTCCGCATGACCGATACGTCGTCATGCCCAAGTTCAATTTCGTATTTACACTTATCTCCGCGCACCAGCATCAGAGCCAGCTCAAATACCTCGTCCTTCTCCGTATAGGAGAGCCGCTGCACAAAGAAGGCGCCGCTCATCGGCTTACATTTCAAAAGCTCGGCTTCATTTTTGTCCACAATCGTACATTCGTAAGTCTCTGTTGCCCTTGCCGCCCTCACGCCGTGTTCCCCAAGCAGAATATCATGATAAAGCGTTTTCTCCTCAAGTTCCTCGGCCGTAAGTCCGGGACAGAACTTTTCGGGAACAAACACCGTTTCCAATATAATCGGCTCACCGTCTGCAATGCGCAGACGAACCATTTTGTAGATTTTGTCGCCGCTGTTCAGTTTGAGCCTGCCCACCAGATCTCTCTGAGGTCTTTCCAGCAATTCAAAAGCCAGCGTCTGCGATTCGGGGCGCCGCCCCGTCATCTTCATCTCTTCGGAAAAGGAATAGAGATTTTTCAATCTCCGGCTGAGTTTTGGAGTAGAAACAAAGGTACCCTTACCTCTGTGACGTTCCACAATTCCCTCCTTTTCCAGGGACGCAAACGCCTGCCTTACAGTAGAACGGCTGATACCGAAACGCTCACACAACTCCAATTCGGAGGGCAGCGCATCGCCCTCCTTCAGTGTGCCGTTCAGTATCAGCCGTTTAAAAATTACGACCAACTGATAATATAACGGAATATTCAAAGAAGCATCCAGTTCGTTTCCGTCTATTATCCCTGCCATTTTATTTTCTCATTGCGGCCTCTTCCGCAATGCTGACGGTAGCGGTCAGTCCGATTCTGTCCGCCCCTGCATTCAAAAGAGCCATAGCGTGATCGAGCTTTTTCACACCGCCGTCAATTTTAATCCCGACGCCTCTGCCTACTCTTTCCCGTACAAATTTCACATCGTCAATGCAAGCCTTTTTGCCGCTGAACACATTGCTGATTTTGACGAAATTCACGCCCGAACTCTTGATAATAGCGAGAACCCGTTCCCTCTCTTCCATGCTGTACAGTCCCTGCTCATAGATGGCTTTCAGCTTCACTCTTGCATTGGCAGCCGAAACCATCTGATCCAAATCTCTTCTGACGTCGTCAAAATTGCCGGACTTCACGGCACAGATATTGAGCGAAATGTCAATCTCTCCTGCGCCGCACTCAATGCACTCGCGGATCTCCGCTGCCTTTCCCGCCGTAGAGGCCGCCGCATTGGGAAACCCGACCGCCGAGCATACCGCCACGCCGCTGTCGCGGAGAACAGAAGCAGCCACGGGTACAAGATAAGGAGTTGCGCATACCGTTGCAAAACGGTATTTCTTTGCATCCATGCAGCCCTCGACCATCTTCTCCGCAGTCATATCCGCAGCCAGCAGCGAATGTTCCAGCCGCCCCGCAACCTCGTTGTAGGGTATATCGCTTTTTACTGCGCCCATGCCGGACAGACCGCTCATAACCTGCTCCGTCACCTGCGCGACTATTTTATCTATATCCACTTCTATATACCTCTAAATCTTTGGTACAGGAAACACCGTGCATTAAACACACCGTTCATGCACCAAAATCTGTTTTAAGACGATTGCCCGCCATGGCGGTTGGGGAAGCACGAGTTTCCGTCGTAATTAAACTCATCAATCACGCCGCAAATCGTCACATCGCCAAGCACACCCTTGCCTAAAAACTTGAGCGTCGCTCCGCCGTCGATGGTCACGAGTACGATATCACCTATGCCTGCGTCAACCGCATCAAAGGCGATCGTTCTGGGGCCGACCGGCTCCAGCTTCTCGTTCACATACTCGACGATCATCGTCTTTTTATTGTAATGGGACTCGTCCCTTATGGTCGAGACCACATTTCCGACCACCCGAGCGATCTTCATCCTCGAACGCTCTTATTTTGCAGACGGCAGGATTCCCTCAACATCGTCGTGCGGACGGGGGATCACATGAACGCCGTACAGGTCGCCTACGCGCTTTGCAGCAGCAGCACCTGCGTCTACAGCAGCCTTTACCGCGCCTACATCGCCGCGAACCATCACCGTCACAAGACCGGAACCGATCTTCTCTTTGCCGATGAGCGTCACGTTAGCAGCCTTTACCATAGCGTCGGCAGCCTCAATAGAGCCGATCAAACCTCTTGTTTCTACCATTCCCAATGCCTGTTTTTCCATGATTAGTCTCCTCTCGAATCAATCACTCTAAAGTTCTTCGTTATAGGTGTCTATAAAACCGCTAATGGCGGCGTCGCATGGTACAAACGGTGTACGAAACGACAGCGACGCCTCCTTAGAACCTATCAGATACACGAAATCGCCCACACCCGCCTGGCGCGTGGCATCACCGGCTATGATCTTCCGCGTCTCTTTGCCATCCTCAATGACCTGAACGACGAGAAGCTTGATTCCGTTCAATCCCTCCGATTTTACGGTTGAGACGACGTTTCCTATTACTTTACCGGTATACATCGCTTTCCTCTGTTATTTTGCAGCCTTCGTTGCAGCGGGCTTCTTCGCTCCCGGCAGAATTGCTTCCACATCGTCGTGGGGACGGGGAATCACATGAACGCCGTACAGATCGCCTACGCGCTTTGCAGCGGCAGCACCCGCGTCTACGGAAGCTTTCACAGCGCCTACATCGCCGCGAACCATCACCGTCACAAGGCCGGAGCCAATCTGCTCTTTGCCGATCAGCCTTACGTTAGCAGCCTTTACCATAGCGTCGGCAGCCTCGACAGCGCCGATCAGACCTCTTGTTTCTACCATTCCCAATGCTTCTTTGACCATTTTTATTCTCCTTTGTTTTTTAACAAAAATATTTTTATTTTATACTGCCGGCGCTCGCGCCGGTTTTTATACAAGTGTCTGGATCAGATCCTTATGCGGAGACGGGATCACGACGCATTCGTTCATCAGTCCGCTGACCTCATCCATGGAGCAGGCAGCCTCTACCGCCGCCTTGCACGCCGCGACGTCGCCTGTCAGGACGATAAAGGACTTCCCGCCGAGACCTCTGCCCAGCCGAACCTCGATCAGCTCCACATCCGCAGCTTTGACCGCCGCGTCCGCCGCGATAACCGCGGCCGCCAGAGAAAATGTCTCCATAATCCCTACCGCTCCCATATAGTCGATCTCCGTGCATGCACAAACCGCCGCCAGCACCTGATCGTCAACATTGGGTATCACAATACTGTCCACGAGCTTGTCGGCAGCAATCTCAACACCCGCCGCAACCGAAGACTTGACCGCCGCCACTTCTCCGGACACGATTGCAATATATTTGCCTGCACAGACCGCCTGCGCCGTCGTCAGCTCTACCTCGGCAGCCTTCAGCATCGCATCCGCAGCTTCAATACCCTTCGGTATATTGTTCAATTCTATCATTCCCAGTGCGTTCATGTCCTGTCCTCCTATGCCTCAATCACAATGGCGTTATCTGTCACTTCTGTCACGGTGCCGGAAATGCTCGCATGGACTCTCGCCCCCAGCGCACCTTCTCTGATTTCTCCGATCAAGTCGCCCCGCATCACCTTTGCACCCTTTGCCACCTGCGCTACAGCAGGGGCTCCGATGTGCATTCTCAGCGGTATGGTAACCTTTTTCGTCTCCATCAGGCTGTCTGCCAGCGGTGCAGGCACGTCATATTTTGATACGCCCAGACGCTGGATCATTCTGGACACGGGAATCCGCTTTCCGTCAATTCCGGTGTCTACCGTACCCTTGACTTCCTTTTTCGGCTTAATACCCTGTGCCGCCAGCCCTGTTTTCATTCTCTGCATCATTCTCGACGGTGCGAGACCAAAATTACATGCAAAATAGGTGCAGATGCCGCAGTCGCAGCAGGAGAATATTCCGTTGATATCGCCCAAAAGCTTTCCGTTGTTCTGTGCCGCCGCACGCATTGCCTTATGAGGCTGTACGTTCAGTCCGAGCGCATTTCTCGGGCACATCTGCGTACACATGCTGCACTGGCAGCAGACCGCACGGGCCAGTTTCATGTCCATATCGTCATTGTTGGTTTTTTTGTAAATCAGCGGATGACTGTCCGGAAGTACCAGCACGCCGCCCGTCGTCTTTGTTACCGGAGTCGTCACATCCTTCGTCAGCTTTCCCATGCAGGGGCCGCCAAGAATAATCGTGTACCCATCCATTGACGCAGGGCCGCCCGCCTTTGCAATCAACTCGGAAATCGGTGTGCCGATCGGAACCTTCAGAGTCACCGGGTTTGCAACCTCGCCGCCTACCGTCACATATTTGTCGATCACCGGATTGCCCTCGAGCGCGTCCGCAATGTTCATCAGCGTGCTCACGTTGCTCACCACAGCGCCCACATCCAGCGGCAGGCCGCCCGTGGGAACCACTCTGCCGGTGACCTCGTAGACCATCTGCTGCTCATCCCCCGCCGGATAATAACTCTTGAGCTTCATAATCTCAACGCCTTTCCCGGCAGCTGCTTTTTCCAGTGACTCTACAGCATCCTTATAATGCGCCTTCAATACGACGACGGCTTGTTTCGCCCCCGTCTGTTCCTTGACGGCGAGAATACCCTTTATAACCTTATCGGCATATACGTCCATAATCTGCTGGTCAACGCGGAGAATCGGTTCACATTCCGCGCCGTTGCCGATGACATATTCCGCCTTGCAGTTTACTTTTACATGGGTCGGAAACCCTGCGCCGCCCGCGCCGATGATTCCCGCTTCCCTGATCTTATCGACTGTGCTCATCTTTCTGCCGCCTTCCTTAGATTATGTGGAAATTGCCTTTCAAAACGCAGCGTCTCGATCTTGTAAAGGTTTTGGCGCTCGTCAAGCCCTCGCCTGTCGGCGTAGCTATGGTCAGCGTAGTAAAGCCCTCGCCCTCGACCGCCAGTCCGCTGTAGGAGGGGCCGTTTTTCACGAAAATTGTAGTATTGAGCGCCGCAGCCGCGTCGGACAGATGCTGCACATTTTTGGAGTGGATCATGGCCGAATGCCAGCAGCCGTGCTCTGCACGTACAGCCTCTCTGATCGCCTCTTCTATATCCTTTACGCGGACAATGCCCAGCACGGGCATCAGCATTTCCACCTCAACAAAGGGGTGGTTTCTGTCGACCTCCGCAATCACAAGCTTGGGGCTGCCCGTGTAGCTTACACCGCTCTGATCCATGATATATGTTGCATCACGGCCCACAAATTTTCTGTTAATGACGTACTTACCGTCCTTCTGGACAAGAACCGTGTTCACGATCTTATCTATATCCGCGCCGCTCACCTTGTAAGCGCCGTTCTTCAGCATGTGATACATCAGCTCATCTGCAATGTCGGCAAAGGCAAAGACCTCTTTCTCTGCAATACAAAGTACGTTGTTGTCAAAGGCCGCGCCATCCACGATATCCTTTGCCGCCTTCGGAATATCCGCCGTGTTGTCAACGATAACCGGAGGATTTCCCGGACCTGCCGCCACGCACTTTTTTCCGACCTTCATAGCGACCTTGACGACCGCCTCGCCGCCTGTGATAGACAGCATTTTTACATCCTTGTGCTCCATGATGATCTTGCCGGATTCCAGCGTCGGCTTCGTGACCGTTGTAATCAGTGTAGCCGGACCGCCTGCCGCCACAATCGCCTCATTCAGAATGCGCATAGCCTCCTGTGAAGACTTGTATGCAGCCGGATGGGGGTTATAAACCACCGCATTGCCTGCGGCGATCATGCTGATGGAGTTGTTGATGACCGTTGCTGTTGGGTTTGTCGAAGGCGTTATGGAACCGATCACGCCGAACGGAGCATTTTCAATCAGCGTCAGGCCATAGTCACCCGTAAAAGCCTTGGGCTGCAGATCTTCGATACCCGGGGTCTTTTCCGCCGCCAGATTGTTCTTAATAATTTTGTCGTGTACGTTGCCGTATCCCGTCTCTTCATGAGCCATTCTGGCAAGATGTTCGGAATTTTTAAGGGCAGCCTGCCTCATGGCCTCGATTAGCTTACCCCGCTCTGCAATGGTCATTTTCATGAGCTGCGCCTGAGCAGCCTTGGCTGCCTCTACGGCCTGATATGCGTCTGCGCACAGCCACGACGACGACGCCGGAGCATATGCCTGCGCGGGCATCCCGCCGCTCACGCCCTCTGTGGCAATAATCTTTGAGACCGTTTCCTTGATAATTGATCTGATTTGCTCATCTGTAAAAGCCATTTTCTGTTTCCCCTTTTTCTTAATTAGCCTTATTTATCGTCTTCTTTTTTAAACGTGCATACGCCGTTAATGTTAACACTGTCCACAATCGCCACAATGGAATTATCCGTCGGCTTGGCATCCGTCTGTTTTGTCTGCCTCGCCGAGCTGCCCGACACCGCGACAACCACCTCGCCCTCGCCTGCGCCGACCGTATCCAAACTGACGACGGGAGCGCCCTTCGGTTCGATCGTTTCCATATCCAAAGGCTGAATAATCAGTATTTTAAACCCCTCCAGATTTTCCGATTTTCTGGTGCTGACGACCTGTCCGCACACCCTTGCCAATATCATAAGCTACTGTTCCTTTCGGTCAATTTCCTTGACGAATTTCTCATATATTCTCTCGCCGTGAATGTCTATTGTATCGAATATGGCGACAACCGTGCAGTCTGCCGGCGTGTCCTTATACCCCGGAAGGCATCTGGAGGAACTGCCCCGCACGAGCATCACAATATCCCCCTCGCCCGCGCCGACCGTATCAATCCCAATCCAGAGATCGCTTTTATCCTTCAGCGTAGCCACGTCGATCTCCTTCACCATCAGCAGCTTCATCCCCGTTAATTCAGTTTTCTTTGTGGAGCTGGCAACCGCTCCCATGACTCTGCCGACCAGCATAACTTCTTACCTTTCTATCAGTCGAGAGCTACTCCCAGCTCTTCTGCCTTCTCCTTTGCCAGCGGCGTCACAATAGCATCGTTTGCACAAAGTATCCTGAAGGAACCGTCCTCCGCCGCTTCACGTACCTGTGTCTCCGTAATAAGAGACAGCCGCTTTTCCTCTTCCTTTTCCGAAGCCGGATTATAGGAAATGACGGAAACGCCCATATTCGTCAGCACATCCAGCGCGTCTACTACTTTTTCAAAAAATGTGGCGCGTTTAAACCGCGGCACGTCGAAATCGAGCAAAACGGACACCTTCCTGCCCCAGAGCAGCGGACGCAGAACAGAAGTCTCCGCTATGCCACTGTCGTCTCCCGCGGCCAGTCTGTACAGCAGAGACAGACTCGGCGTCACCAGAACCACGTTTGCCGTGCGGGCAAGGCGCTCGATCAGTATTTGTTCGTCCTCTTTTGTGGAAACCTTCATTTTAATGAATCCCGCCATATCAAATTCCGCATCCCCCAAAAGGGCGCAGTCGATTCCCGAACCGTATCTCTCCGTCAGGGCGTTGGCGCAGGCTTTTTTAGACGGCACGAAAGACGTAAACACCGCCACGGTTCCCGTCACCGTCTCGTCGTTCATCGTCTCGAACTGTATTCTCTTCATCACCTCGCCGGCTACTTTAGCCACCAAAGCGGTCAATTGCTCGTCGTTCAGCTGCATCAGAATTCCCCGGTTATTTTACAATCTCCATCAAGTCTCCGTTTTTAATCAGCGCGGCGTTTGCTTCGTCCGTATCCAGATGAACCTCCAGCTCATGCCCGCTGCCGCAACGCACCTTGACGCCTTCAAACACCACGGGGCGCGCGCCTTCTTTTCTGATTTTGATTACATCTCCGTTCTTTAATCCATATGCCTCCGCCTGTGCCGCGGACATGTGGAGATGGCGTTCTGCAACGATAACTCCCTTTTGAAGCACCGTCTCTCCCGCAGGACCGATCAGCTTTCCGCCCGGCGTCCCCTCCAGTTCTCCGCTCATACGCACCACCGGCTTTACGCCCGCCTTGAAGCAGTCTGTCACAGACAGCTCCACCTGCGTCTCGCGGCGCTCCGGCCCCAGAACCCTCAACTTCTGCAACTGGCCCTTAGGCCCCTCAAATGTCAGCGTCTCTTGGCAGGCAAACTGACCCGGCTGAGACAGCGCTCTCAGCTTTTTCAGCTCGTAACCGACTCCAAACAGTCTGTCGACGTCCTCTCGGCTCAGGTGAATGTGCTTGTTTGACGACGCTACCGGAACGGCATACGCCCCCTCCTTACACATAGCGGCCATTACCGCATTCCTGATGATTTTTGAAAGCTCTGCTTTATCCATATATCAGCCTCTCCTGTATACCCGCCGCATTGAAAGCATCAGCAGGTTTTTATCATAAAAATAAAAACTCATACACATATATTTTAAATGTATGAGTCAAGTTTGTCAACCGCATCGCAAGTTGTCCGATACATTTTGGGACGGTATTTCGCGCAATTATTTCTCAACGCATGAAATCAATTTCAGGATACCTTTACAGAACGGTTTTCATCGCTTTTTTCTCTGTTTTCCTCCGCAATGGAAAGCATCAGCTTTATCCTGTTTTCCTGATTAATCTTCGTAGCGCCGGGATCGTAGTCAAGAGCAACGATATTTGCTCCGGGATTATCCTCCCTGATTCTGCGGATCATGCCTTTCCCTGCAATGTGGTTTGGCAGGCACCCGAAGGGCTGCGTACAAATAATATTCATTACACCGCTGTTGATCAGTTCCAGCATTTCCCCCGTGAGCAGCCATCCCTCGCCCATCTTGTTCCCGCCGTTCACATATCCGCGGATTCCTTTTTTCGTATCAC
>QAKS01000038.1 GCA_003343685.1 Clostridiales bacterium
TCTGTCTGGCAGCCTCCAGGTTGTTTAAATCGTAAGATGTAAAGACCTGAATGTCATTGCTGCTGTAATACTCTGTGAATGCGTCCGGGATTCTTTCATCGGTAATCACTCTGGAACAGACGGAAAGGTCTCCCAGAGGTGAAAATGCGTTTTTATTAAAGCAGTCGCTGGTCACAGCCATCAGCGTATCGTCGGCATTTTCCATAACGGTCTTATAAATATCGCAGATACCGGAATTCTGAACGCTGTACCCCGTATTCAGTTTGACTGCGTCGGGAGAGATAATGGCCTTGTCTACATATTTGTCTTTGAGGTATTGAAGAGTGTCGGTTCCGGCAAGCATTGTTTCGCCGTTTTTGGAAACGGCAGACCCGGGCGTGGAAATCACATGCAGGTTGGGATTTTGTGCCATTAGGGCAATCGCCGTAACATTATTGGTAAGTACGGTGAGCTGTTCTTTTTTTGAAAGCTCTTCTGCGATTTTGGAGCACACTGCTCCTGTGCCCAAATAGATGAAATCCGAATCGTCAATATAATATGCGGCCAGCTTGGCAATTGACCTAAGTCTATGTAGCTCGGGCGGCGTAAGAGTTCCTCCGGACGGCGGCATTACGTTGTCGCGCGCGACGGCTCCGCCGTGGGTCCGAATGACGATTCCGCTTTTCTCTAAAAAGACAAGGTCTTTTCGAATCGTAACTTCAGATACGTTAAACTTCCGCGCGAGCTCGGATACGTCTACCTTTTCATTCTCTGCTACGATCTGTTGTATTGCATTTCTTCTGTCGCTTGTAAACATAGCCGCCTTCCGATCCTTTTTCTATTATTTATGATACCATATGCACTAAAATATGGCAATGGCAAAATGTGCAGAGCCGTTTTAAAAAAATAGTAAAAAATTCTGAAAAAAAGTATTGTGTTTCGAAACGAAAGATGATATTATACTAATGCGAAAGAAAATTTTAAAAGACTAATTCGATTCGAAACGGAACTTGTAGGGGAGGATATGACATGGCAAAGCTTTTGGAAATGAAAGATATATGCAAATCATTTTCAGGCACGCAGATATTGTTTGACGTAAATTTTGATCTGGAAGCAGGGCAGGTACACGCCCTCGTGGGGGAGAACGGCGCAGGCAAATCCACACTGATCAAGACACTGGCGGGCGTACACCGACCGGACAGCGGGTCAATTCTGATTGACGGAAGAGAAGTGGCGTTAAAGACACCGAAGGACGCCTTTGACAGCGGCGTCAGTACAATTCACCAGGAGTTTAACCTTGTACCCTTTTTGGATGTGGCGGCAAACATTTTTCTTGGAAACGAGAATACGACGGGCGGCGTGCTGAACAAAAAAGAGATGTATGACAGGACGCAGGAACTTCTGGATCGGGTCGGCGCTGACATCAAGCCGAATACTCTTGTGAAAAAGCTGGGAGTTGCAGAAAAGCAGATGGTTGAAATCTGCAAGGCGCTCTCCATTCATTCTAAAATTATAATAATGGATGAACCGACGGCAGTCCTCTCGTCCAAGGAGATTGATAAGCTGTTTGCTGTAATCGAGTCGGTGAAGGCGCAGGGAATCTCCGTAATCTACATTTCGCACCGCCTAGAGGAGCTTCCGCGCATAGCAGACAGAGTAAGTGTGCTCCGCGACGGACATATGATTGGCGAGGTGGAGGGGGAGTTTACCAAGGACAGGATCACGAAAATGATGATTGGCCGTGATTTGACGGAGCAGTTTCCAAATGTGGAAAGAGAGCTGGGAGGTGTGGTTCTCAAGGTGGATCATCTAAACAGTGGTGCATTTCTGAAGGACATCAGTTTTGAACTCAGGGCGGGGGAAATCCTTGGGTTTTCGGGACTCGTCGGCGCGGGACGCACGGAAATGGCGCGGGCCATTATGGGTCTGGACAAGAAGGACAGCGGCGATATCTATCTGAACGGTGAGAAAGTGGAGCTGAAATCTGCACTCAGCGCCAAAAAAAGAGGCGTCGTCATGGTACCGGAGGAGAGGAAATCGGAGGGGCTTGTGCTCACCATGTCGGTGAAGGAAAATGTATCTCTCACATATCTGCCGTCCTTTGCCAAAGGTCCGGCCATATCAGGGAAGGAAGTAGACGACAGGGCGGACGACGTGATTGACCGGCTGTCTATCCGGCCTGCGGACAGGAATATAAAGACGGTGAATATGAGCGGGGGCAATCAACAGAAGGTGGCAATCGGCAAATGGATTTATAAAGACCATTCTGTAATGATATTTGACGAACCGACCCGCGGCGTGGACGTGGGTGCAAAAGCGGAAATTTATAAAATTATTGCGGGCATTGCAAAAAAGGGCGTCGGAATCATCATGATTTCATCGGATCTGCCGGAGATTATAGGTATGAGCGATCGGGTTATTGTAATGAAGGAAGGCAGAATATCCGGGGAACTGAAAAAAGACGTTTTGAGCGAGCATGCTGTGATGCAGCTGGCATTCTAAGGCTATTATTTGGAGGAGTGGGAAAATGAAAGAGATGACAAAGAGATTTAAGGGAAAGATATCCGTCAACGGTGCGGTCGTAGGGCTCGTTGCGCTGTGTATTGTGTTTGGCATTATGACGCCCTCGTTCTTTGGCGGATATAATATTATCAACATCGCAAGGCAGTGTTCCATCAATCTGATTCTGGCAGTGGGAATGACGTTTATTGTGCTGACAGGCGGTATTGACCTCTCGGTAGGAGGCGTCTATGCCTTGGTAGGTACGCTGGTCGCCGGATTTATAGCAGGCGGAACAAATATTGTTTTGGCCATTTTAATCGGACTGGTAGTAGGGATTGCCTGCGGGCTGTTTAACGGGGTATGTGTGGCGCTGGCAAAAATACCGCCGTTTATCACGACGATGGCGACGCTGAGTATTGCGAGAAGCCTAGCCCTCATCTACAGCGGGGGCTATCCTATTACGGGAATGCCGGACGAGTTTGCGTTTATCGGCTCCGGCTCTGTGGGATTCCTGCCTGTACCTGTCATTATAGCGGCGGTAATTGTAGCAATAGGCGCATTTGTACTGAAAAAAACGGTTCTCGGAAAATATATCTATGCCATAGGAGGCAATGAGGACGCTACAAGGCTGTCGGGAATTAACGTAAAGGCGTGGAAAATAGGGACTTATGGTATACACGGGCTGCTGATGGCAATTGCCGGAATTGTGATGACGGCGAGAATGAACTCGGGTCAGCCCGGCGCCGGGAGCGGTATCGAGCTGGATATCATAGCAGCGGTCGTCATCGGCGGCGGAAGCCTTTCCGGCGGCGAGGGAGGCATCTTTGGCACGCTGATGGGCGCGCTTGTCATCACCGTGCTGAACAATGGGTTGACGCTGCTCGACGTCAACTCCTACTGGCAGGGACTGATCATCGGATGCGTCATCCTGATCGCAGTATTTCTGGATAAAAGGAAAAAAGCTTGACAATGTTTTTGGCTGAAAAGCCAAGTGAAAAAGCCCGAATTTGGGTTTTAAAATAATCAGGAGGATGAAAATGAAGAAGAGTATTTTGTTGGTAATGATGGCGCTGGTCATGATAGTGTCCATGGTGGGATGCGCGAGCCCTGCGCCGCAGGAGTCCGGCGCAGCGGCGGGAGAGACTGCTGCTGCGGGCGAGCCAAAAGAAGGCAAGGCAGCATCCGATGTTGTGATTGCCCAGAGCATGCCTACGCTGAACAATCCGTGGTACGTTCTGTTTGCAAACGGTTCCAAAGATATGGCGGAAGCCCTCGGCGTGGAACTGTCTCAGACCACGAACCCGGAAACAAATGAATGGGCGCCGGAGGAACAGATTAAGAAGATTGAGAACTTGATTGCAAAACAGCCTGACGTCATTGAGATTGATCCGACGAGCTCCGACGGCATCAACAGCGCGATCGACGAAGCCAGAAAGCAGGGTATCTCTGTAGTCATGAGCGGAACGAAAGTTACGACCGAAGTGGAGTGCTCTATTACGGCAGACAACAAACAGGGCGGTAAGCTCTGCGGAGAGTTTATGGGTGAAGCGCTGGAAGGCAAGGGGAAGATTGCCATTCTCCAGGGAACGCCGGGCAGGGACGTTGTGCAGGCGAGGGAGGATGGCTTTAAGGAAGGCATCGCTGCCTATGACGGAATTGAGATCGTAGCGGAGCAGGTCGCCAATCTGGACAGGTCTGAGGCTGTAACGGTTACGGAGAATATTCTTCAGGCAAACCCGGACATCGACGGCATCTGGGCGGCCAACGATGAGATGGCACTGGGAGCGATAGAGGCACTGAAAGCGCAGGGGCTGAACGGGAAAGTCATCGTTGGCGGTCTGGATTGCACGCCTGACGCTGTAGCGGCCATCGAGGAGGGCAATATGCACTTTACGGCCAACCAGGTTCCCTATGAGATGGGCGTCCGCGCCATAGCAATTTCAACGCTGATAGCGCAGGGTAAGGAAATTCCCTCCGATGACATCTCCCTCAACATGAGCCTCGTTACCTATGAAAATGTAGACGAATATCAGGACAACCAGGAAGCAGATCAAAAGGCAGTTATTGAACAGGTGATTCAGGAATACGGACTGAAATAGGAAGTATCGTATACAGTTTGGAGCCCGGAGATTTTTCTCCGGGTTCATCCTAAACAAAACAAATGGATGGAAAAATTGTTTCAAATTCGGATAGATTGCAGACCGGAAAGAAAGGGCTGAAACCGTCCGTATTTGATAGAATAAAGGAAATAGCGATGGAAGGACACCGGGAACGCCGGTTTGACATAAAATGCGGAAAAGAAGGAAGACAGCACGGAGGTAAATATGAGAGGGTTTGAAAATCTAAAGAGCAAGGAATTTGATTTGGAGGCCTTTATGGTTTCCATAACATACCCGCCGGCGGGAATGACAATGAATCTGGCGAGAAAGCTGGTGACGGCGGAGTGTCCGGGGCTGGGAAATCTGGAGAGAGAAACGGCAATTCTCAGGAGAGCGCTGGAGATGCTGCCTGTCGGCATCAACGATACAGACGTAATCGCGGGCAATTACGGCCCGAAGTTTGCGGACCCCGAGCTGCTGGAAGCCATAAAAAAGGCTGACGAGGAGGAGTTTTCCGGAAGCGCGGAGTACAAGGTCAGAGATGAAGAGGAGAGGCTTGTAAGCGGGCGGTATATGCTGTTTGGCATCTATACGCCTTCTCATACATGCGTCGATTATGAGACGCTGATCACAAAAGGATTGAACCATTATAAAGAGAGAATCGAGAAGAGGCTTGCGGAGAATATCGACAAATATGCGACAGAATACCTGAATGCCATGCTGTACAGCATTGAGACAGTGGCCATATATGCGGGCAGATTCAGGAAACTGGCGGAGCAAAAGCTGAAGGAGTCGGAAGATAAAACGCAGATGGAAAATCTGGCCCGCATGGCGGATGCACTGTCGAGAGTGCCTATGGAGCCGGCGAGAGATCTGTTTGAGGCGCTCCAGTCCATATGGATGATGCATACGGCCATACCTACCTCCGAGCGCTCTTGGGCCTCTGTATCGCTGGGTCGCATGGATATGTATTTGATGCCTTATTATGAGAGATGGCTGGAAGAGGGCCATACGGAGCAAGAGGCTGTTGATCTGATGTCGGAATTTTTCAAGACTTTTGACGCCTATGGAGACGGATCCTGCGCGCTGAATATCGGCCCGGATTTTAACGCCATGAGTGAGGTTTTGCTAAAAGTGGAAAAAAGCGTAAAGCTCCGCTCGCCCATTATTGCGGTGAGGATGGAGAGCAGCACGCCGGACGAAATATATGACAAATATATAGACAAAGAGCTGTTTGATATCGGACAGCCTACATTTTACGGAGAGGAAGCGTGCAGGGCGGCGATGGAATACCGGGGCATGGCGCCAGAGGAGGGACACTCCGTCAACAGTTGTATGGGAATGGTCGTTGTCGGAAAAGAGCTGGCGGATATGTGGGGCTGTTGTGTTAACATGAATCTGCCGCTGGAACTGGCCGTCAACAACGGCAGGCCAATTCTTGGGGAATTTCCACCCAGTCTCCGGCGGTTTACCGACCGGGTAACGCCGGAGCCGCCGACTGATTTTGAGGCGGTGAAGAGAAATTATGCCGGATACATTCGCGCTGTCGTGCAGTATGTGGTAAATGAGAACAGAAAGCGCTCTGCATGGGTATCGGTTAACAGGCCCAATCCGCTTTTGTCCATGATGCTGGACGATTGTATTCGGTATGGCAGAGACAGAGCACATGCCTCGTTCAAGGCGCTGGGAGAGGAAGCGCGGCAGCTGTTTGACGGCACAGAAGACGAATTCAACGCTATGCGGCAGGGCAGAGGCGTGCGGTATCACAATGTGACGGTGCTGTCCATGGGCTTTGCTCATGCGGCAGACGCGCTGGCCTGTATGAAGCAGCTTGTGTTTGAACAAAAAAAATATACGCTGAACGATTTGATGAACGCAGCCGCAGACAACTATGAAAGCCCCCGTTCCGCGCAGATCGGCGCAGATATGAGAAGCTGTGCAAAATATGCAGACGGGAGCGGCGAGGCTGACAAGTATGCGGCATATGTCTTAAATGCGCTTGCAGACGCCTGCGAGGCGTGTTATGATGGCAACATTCGCTATCTGCCCACCTGTCATACGATCGACGCGAATGTCCAGTTTGGCAACTGTGTTTATGCGTCTATGGATTCAAGACGGGCGGGCGAGCCGTTCGGGAAGAATGCGGGAGCGGTGATGTATGCTATCAAGAATACACCCACTGATCTATGTGTTTCATCGGCAGGACTGCCCTGCGAGAGATTCAGCGGCGGCATGCCCATTGACATTTATGTGCCGGAAAATATTCTTTCGTCCAAGGAAAACAGGGATAAATTCCGCGGTCTGCTGAGGACATACTTTGATATGGGAGGCATGCAGGTGCAGGTGAACAGCGTCAGCATAGACCTGCTGAAAAAGGCATATGAAGAGCCGGAAAACTACCCTCATGTGATCGTAAGAAAAGGCGGATTCAGCATTTACTTTACGGATATGCTGCGTGAGGTACAGAAAGACATGATAGACAGGTTTGAGATGGAGAGCAGATAGATGCTGCGCATATTCGACGTTCAACGGTTCAGTGTACAGGATGGGCCGGGAATCAGAACGAGCGTATTTTTAAAAGGCTGTAATGTAGGGTGCCTGTGGTGTCACAACCCGGAATCGCTCTCCCACGAACCACAGCTGATGTACTATGAAGAGAAATGTGTCCTGTGCGGCGTTTGTACCGCGGTTTGCGCCCAAGGTGTACATGAACTGAATAAAAGAGAGCACCGTCTGAACCGCAGCGCCTGCATTGCGTGCGGGGCATGTGCAAAAGTCTGTCCTGCGGGCGCGCTTGAGCTGGCAGGGTATGATATCGGTACAGCAGAGCTTATGGAGAGCGTTTTGCGTGACAAAGCCTTTTATGAGAAAACCGGCGGAGGCGTGACGTTCAGCGGCGGTGAACCGCTGGCACAGGCGGCAGAACTGGCGAAGGTATTGCAACGGTGCAAAGCGAAAGATATCCATACGGCGGTGGAGACCAGTTCAAACGTGCCGGAACAGGCCATAAGAGCGGTGATGCCATATACCGATCTGTTTATTTGTGACATCAAATGTGCGTCGAACGCGCTGCACAAAAAGGTGACGCGCACAGGAAACGGAGCGATTCAAAGAAATCTGGAGATGCTGTTTCACAGCGGAAAAAACATGTGGATACGGATTCCCGTGATTCCGGGAGTAAACGACACGGAACAGGAGCTTATGGCAATGGCGGCATTGATCCGAAGAGGAGGCGCTGCTGTTGAGCGAATAGAGTTTATGCCGTACCACGATTTCGGAAAGAGTAAATATACCGCCCTTGGGATGGATTATCCGTTTGAAACGGAGTACGGAAAATGTGAGAATGCAAAACAGCGGGCTGTGTATGCACAAAAGATTTTTGCAGAGCTGGGGCTTACCGGTATTGTCTGACGGTACCGGTTTATCTGTTTGCAAAAACTTTCCTCCATATTTTAAACTATCCCCTTCAGCATTTTTGGATGCTGAAGGGGATAGTTTTTTACAGAAACAGGAAATCCGAAAGCAAAGTATGTTATAATAACAATAACAATAAAATGATGAGGTACAGACGGATGATTCATATTGTGCTGGTGGAGCCGGAGATACCCGGGAACACGGGTAATATAGCGCGGACGTGCGCCGTTTTGGGTGCGCGGCTTCATCTTGTGGAGCCGCTGGGCTTTTCCATAGATGAAAAACATATAAAAAGGGCAGGGCTGGACTATTGGGATAAGCTGGATATTGCAATATATAAAAGTCTGGACGATTTCTTTGATGCAAACGCCGGCGGAGAGTTTTATTACTTTTCTACCAAAGCGAAGAGGAGACACAGTGAAGTCCGGTATCACGACGGCTGCTATCTGATATTCGGCAAGGAGACAAAGGGTCTGCCGGAGGAGCTGGTATACGGCAATCCGGATACGGCGGTGAGGCTTCCTATGCGCGACGAACTGCGGTCGCTGAATCTGGCAAATTCCGTATGTGCGGCGGCGTATGAGGTGATGCGGCAGCTGGACTATCCCGGTCTGCGGTAGCGTTTCGGTTGATTTGCTGCGGCAGTATATGTGGCAAAAGTGGGGGCGGCAAAGCTGCCGAATGACGGGGATTTTGTCCGAATATGTGGTATTTGTTGCACACCCTGCAAAATAGTGTTGATATGTGTGTAAAAATACCGTACAATATATGATGAGATGATTTTTGAGAATGCTACGTCATAGACTGACTCGGAGGAAATAAAGCATGACTATTTTCAACTTGTTTGCACTGCTGGGGGGACTTGGGCTTTTCATTTACGGCATGAACTTGATGTCGGACGGCTTGGAAGCTGCCGCAGGAAACAAGATGAGAAAATGGCTGGGCATTGTGACGAGGAACCGGTTCAGCGGACTGCTGCTGGGGACGGGAATGACAATAGCGGTTCAAAGCTCCAGCGCAACAACGGTCATGGTGGTCGGATTTGTCAACGCGGGGCTGATCAGCCTGAAGCAGGCGGTCAGCATCTGTATGGGTGCGAACATCGGAACGACGGTTACCGCGCAGATTCTGGCCTTTGATTTTGACAAATTTGCTCCGCTTATATTGTTTATCGGCATTGTCATGATTATGTTTGTAAAAAACAAGGAGTGGCAGAAGATCGGCCAGATTGTGGCGGGCTTCGGCATTCTGTTTATGGGCATGATGTTCATGTCGGAGTCAATGGAGGGCCTGCGGGAATGGGAGCCGTTTATTGACATCCTCTCCTCCTTTGAAAGCCCGGTGATCGGCATACTGGCAGGAACGGCAATCACCGCGATTATGCAGGCAAGCGGCGCAACGATGGCGATGCTGCTGGCGTTGGGCTCAACGGGCCTCATTTCTCTCGACAATTCCATGTATGTGATACTCGGACTCAACATAGGCACATGTATTACGGCCATACTGGCAAGCATGAAGGCCAACAAGACGGCGAAGCGTACCGCTGTCGTACACGTTCTGTTCAATGTGATCGGTACGCTGATTTTTGTGGTACTCCTGAACGTGCTGCCCATTAAGGAATGGATATACTCCCTGTCGCCGGGCAGTGTGGAGAGACAGCTGGCTAACTTCCACATGATGTTCAATATCGTAACGACACTCATACTCATATGGTTCCCCGGTTTGCTCATCAAACTGTCATACCTGTTTGTCCGGGGCGAGGATCCGAAGGGAATAGAATTAAAGCTGCAGTACCTGATTCCCTCAATGCTGGACAACCCTCCGGTCGCAGTCAGCATGGCAGTCAAGGAAGCGGCGCGTATGGCGGGAATAGCGAGGGACAATATATCCCTTGCCATGGAATCCTTCTTAAAGAGGGACGCCAGCCGGATGAACGAGATTAAAAAGACGGAGGAGACGGTCAACTATCTCAATCACCAGATTACGGATTTTCTGGCGAAGCTGTCTCAGGAAGAGCTGCCTGTGGGGGACAGCCAGTCTGTATCGTCTCTGTTTCATATGGTGATGGATATTGAAAGAATTTCTGACCATGCCGAAAATATAGGGGAGTTTACCGAATACGAAATCGACAAAAACGTCATACTCTCCGAAGAGGGCAGGCGAGAGATTACCACGATGATGGATAAGGTCGGCGAGGCTCTGGACAATGCGGTAAAGGCTCTGTCGGAAGGAGATATGGCGGCGGCGGACAAGGTAATTGAGATTGAACAGGAGGTGGACGATTTGGAGACCATCCTGAAGGACAATCACGTGGAGAGGCTTGGCCGCGGCGAGTGCAGCACAGGTGCGAGCATGATGTATGCCGATCTGGTAACCAATCTGGAGAGGGTTTCCGACCACTCTACAAATATTGCCTACCGGGTGAAACAAGACGGCATCTATAAATAAGTGAATAAATGAATATTCTATACAGAAAAGGAGATTTTCAAAATGGCTAAAAAAACGGTCCGTGATGTAGACGTAAAGGGTAAGAAAGTGCTCGTCCGCGTTGATTTCAACGTGCCTTTGGGCGAGAACAGGGAAATCACAGACGACACGAGGATAAAAGCGGCTCTTCCGACGATCCAGTATCTGCTGGACAACGGAGCAAAGGTAATTCTGTGCTCTCATCTGGGGCGTCCGAAGGGCGAGTTTAAGCCGGAGTTCTCTCTGGAGCCTGTGGCGAAGAGACTGGCGGAGCTGCTGGGCGATACAAAAATTGTATTTGCGAAGGACGTCATCGGTGAAAGCGCCGACAAGGCTGTGGCAGAAATGAAAGAAGGCGAAATCGTGCTGCTGGAAAATCTGCGTTTCCATGCGGAGGAGACAAAGAACGATCCGGAATTTGCAAAAAAGCTCGCGGGCTATGCAGACTTGTTTGTGCTTGATGCGTTTGGCACGGCACACCGCGCTCATGCGTCTACAGCGGGCGTTGCGGCGTACCTTCCGGCAGTTGCAGGCTTCCTGATCGGCAAGGAGCTGGATTTCATCGGCGGAGCTTTGGAAGATCCGAAACGTCCTTTTGTAGCAATTCTGGGCGGCGCGAAGATCGCCGACAAAATCCCTGTAATCAACAATCTCTTTGACAAGGTGGACTGTTTGATTATCGGCGGCGGCATGGCGAACACCTTTTTAGCCGCAAAAGGATATAAGATGGGAAAATCGCTCGTAGATGCCGACAGCATTGAGCTTGCGAAGACGCTGATGGCTGACGCGGAGAAAAAGGGCGTTAAGATGCTTCTGCCGGTTGACTTGAAGTGTGCCGGAGAGTTTGCGGATACAGAGGCAATTGTGTGTGCGGACGATGCAGTGGCGGATGACTTGATGGCGCTTGATATCGGGCCGAAAACGCTGGAACTTTATGCAGATGAGGTGAAGCAGGCAAAGACAGTAATCTGGAACGGCCCCATGGGCGTTGCCGAATTTAAAAACTTTGCGGGCGGAACGGAGGGCGTGGCCCGGGCAATGGCCGACAGCGACGCGACGACGATCATCGGCGGCGGCGATTCCGCGGCGGCGGTGAAAAAGCTGGGCTATGCTGATAAGATGAGCCATATTTCCACAGGCGGCGGCGCGAGCCTGGAGTTTATGGAGGGGAAAGTGCTTCCGGGCATTGCCGCTCTGAACGATAAATAAAAAGCAGTCGGAATACTTAGGGGGCCTCATCGGCACCCCTAAGTGTCAATAAAACAGTTTAAAATTTTAAATTTAAAGGAGAGAAAAAATGAGGAAACCGATCATTGCAGGAAACTGGAAAATGAATATGACGCCCTCCGAGGGAACAGCGTTGGTAAATGAGCTGATCCCTATGGTTGCGGACGCAAAGTGCGAGGTAGTTGTCTGCCCTACGGCTGCGTGTCTCGACGCGGTAGGAAAGGCGATTGCGGGAACGAACATCAAGCTGGGCGCTCAGAACGTACACTTTGCAGAAAAAGGCGCCTATACCGGAGAAATTTCCGCAGCTATGCTGAAGGAGCTGGGGTGTGAGTATGTCATCATCGGACACAGCGAGAGACGCCAGTATTTCGGCGAGACAGACGAGACGGTCAACAAGCGCACGCTGGCAGCAGTCAAGGCAGGCCTTGTGCCGATTATCTGCGTAGGGGAAAGTCTGGAGCAGCGCGAGCAGGGCATTACAAAAGAGGTTGTCAGCATGCAGACAAAGCTGGCTCTTCAGGGGCTGGTCGCGGGCGAGGTTGCGGATGTGGTCATCGCTTATGAACCGATCTGGGCCATCGGTACAGGCAAGACGGCCACCAGTGCAGAGGCAGACGAGACCATCGGCGATATCAGGCGTGCGATCAGAGAGGTGTTCGGCGATGCAGCGGACAGCACGCGCATTCAGTATGGCGGCAGCATGAACCCCGGCAACGTTTCCGAGCTGATGGCGAAAAAGGAAATTGACGGCGGACTGATCGGCGGCGCGAGCCTGAAAGCGCCTGACTTCAGCAAGGTTGTAAACTATTAAGCGAGGCATATATGAGCGAAAAATTTACGGCTCTCATGATTCTTGACGGCTTCGGCATGAGGGCTGAAAAGGAAGGAAATGCGGTCATACTGGGTGACACACCCAATATTGACGCGCTGATGAAGGAGTATCCGACAACGTCGATCGGCGCGTCCGGCGAATCTGTAGGGCTTCCCGACGGACAGATGGGCAACTCCGAGGTGGGGCATCTGAATATTGGCGCGGGACGCATTGTATATCAGGAGCTGACGCGCATTACGAAATCCATCAAGGACGGGGACTTTTTTACAAACGAGGCGCTGACAGGCGCAGTTGAATATGCAAAGGCGCATGACAGTGCCCTGCATTTGATGGGTCTGGTGTCCGACGGCGGTGTTCACAGCCATTTGGATCATCTCTGTGCGCTGGTAGAACTGGCGAAGCGCGGTGGGCTGGAGAAAATCTATATTCACTGCTTTATGGACGGCAGAGACGTTCCGCCCGACAGCGGCAAGGGCTATATCGAGGAACTGGAAAAGCGCCTTGAGGAAATCGGTGCAGGCGCGATTGCAACGGTATCGGGGCGTTACTACGCAATGGACAGGGACAATCGCTGGGAGCGCGAGGAAAAGGCCTATGACGCGATTGTATACGGCAGGGGAGAGACGGCTTCCGATGCGGCGAGCGCAATGCAGCAGTCCTATGATGCAAAGGTGGTGGACGAATTTGTCCTGCCGACGGTTGTGCTGAAGGACGGCGCGCCGACTGCGACACTGAAAGCGAATGACGCGGTGATTTTCTTCAACTTCAGGCCTGACAGAGCGCGCCAGCTGACGCGGGCTATTACAGAGCCGGATTTCGACGGGTTTAAGAGAGACTGGTTTGAGACGTACTTTGTGACAATGACGCAGTATGACAAGACGTTTTCCCATGTGCATGTGGCCTTTAAGCCGGAAACGCTGAAAAACACCCTTGGCGAATATCTGGCAAAGTGTGGGAAAAAGCAGTTCCGCATTGCAGAGACGGAGAAATACGCGCATGTGACGTTTTTCTTTAACGGCGGTGTAGAGCAGCCAAATGAGGGCGAGGA
>QAKS01000086.1 GCA_003343685.1 Clostridiales bacterium
CTTGAGCTTGGTACATCAATCCCCCTTATATTTTCGCTGTCGATCATACAAACGATTTTGGATGTTCCAAATTCGATAACAGACCTTACCCTAGGCATAGTTATAGCTCCCCGTCAAACAGTTTTATTTCAGCTATCGTCTTTATTATAGCATAATATGACACAAATGCGAACATCTCGTCACGAATTTTTCATATTATCGTTCTGCCTGATCTCCACACGTCTGATTTTACCGCTGGTCGTCTTGGGCAGCTCTGTCACGAACTCCACAATACGCGGATATTTATACGGCGCCGTTACTTTTTTTACATGGTTCTGAATTTCCTTTTTGAGTTCTTCCGACGGCTCATATCCCTTTGTCAGTACAATCGTTGCCTTTACCACCTGTCCCCTTACCGGATCCGGTGCGGCTGTCACGGCACATTCCAGCACGCTGGGATGGGTCATGATCGCATTCTCCACCTCAAACGGCCCAATCCGGTATCCGGAGCATTTGATGACGTCGTCGCTGCGTCCGTGGAACCAGAAATATCCGTCCCCGTCGCGCCATGCCGTATCGCCGGTATCATAAGTTCCCGCGTGCCATGCCTTTGCATTTGCCTCGGGCGCTTTATAATACTCCCGGAACAATCCCACCGGGAAACTCTTGTCTGTATTTTTGATCACCAGCCGTCCCACAACACCGTCCTCGCAGGACTCGCCATTGTCGTCCACAATGTCGATATCGTAAATGGGAGCGGGTTTTCCCGTGGAACCGGGCTTCACCTCCAGCCACTCAAAGTTCGCCAGAATAACGGATGTTTCACTCTGCCCAAAGCCCTCGCGCAGCTCCAAACCCGTCAGTTCTTTCCATTTATAGTACACCTCGGGATTCAGCGGTTCTCCCGCAATGGTGCAGTGCTTGATCGACGACAGATCATATTTTGTCAAATCCTCTTTAATCAGGAACCGATACACTGTCGGCGGTGCGCAGAACGTAGTCAGCTTCAGTCTCTCTATCGTCGAGAGCATATCGTGGGCGCTGAACTTCTTCGTATCGTATGCTACGATCGTCGCCCCGCAGATCCACTGGCCGAAAATCTTTCCCCAACCAAACTTAGCCCAGCCGGAATCCGCCGCCACCAGATGCAGCGTCCCCTCTTCCACTCTGTGCCAGTATTTCGCTGTCACAATCTGTCCGAGCGGGTGCGCAAAATCGTGCAGGATCATTTTCGGCATACCGGATGTGCCGGAAGAAAAATAAATCAGCATCGGGTCAGATGGCTTTGTAGCTTCGTCTCCCGTCGGTCTCTGCCAGTCCGCAGAGGCATTTTCTGTCTCTTTTCTGAAATCTATACACCCTTCCGGTATCCTATCGCCCACAATGCCAACCCATTTCAGGGTTTTACACTCTCCGCGGGCGTCCAGAATGTGTTTCACTACCTCGTCACTGTCCACCGATACGAGCGCAGTCGCCTCCGACTCATTGCATCTGTAAATAATATCCTTGGGCGTCACAAGATAGGTGACAGGAATGGTAATAGCTCCGATTTTCTGCAAAGCCAGCATACACAGCCACACTTCCACACGCTGCATCAGAATCAGGATTACTTTATCTCCCTTTTTAATTCCGTGGCTTTTGAAAACATTTGCCGTTTTGTCCGAAAGGCGCTTGATTTCCGCAAACGTATAGACTCTGTCGTTTCCTTCGTCGTTGCAATAGTAAAGCGCCTTACCGTCGGGCTTATCTACAGCCCATTGATCCATGACGCTGTAGGCAAAATTGAAATCATCGGGCACTGTCACCCTATAGCTCTCTTTAAAATCCTCATAAGAGTCAAAATCAACCCTTGGTACAAACCTCTCTATCATAAATCCTCTTTTCTCAAATCGTCTGCTCTTTATCTGTGTGCATTTTCGTTGATTACTGTCAGAAACCGTGCCGGACCGTTTTCCGCCATCTGCCCGTGGGGAACGGACGGATCAAAGTAAATGCAGTCGCCCTCGTTCAGTATCTTTCGTTTCCCGTTGATAATGACTGTTACGGTACCGCTCAGAACGTAGTTGAATTCCTGTCCCTTATGAGTAACCATCTCCGGCGGCGTGTCCTTCGGCAGCAAATCCACGATCATCGGATCCATCTCCCTGTCTATGAAATTATAGGCCAGCGAGGAAAATTTGTACTCCTTATAACGCTCTATGGAAATTCCCTTTCCCTTTCTGGTCACCGTATATGCCTTCATTCTGGGGGTCTCGCCGGAAAGCAAAACGGTTGAATCCACCCCCAGAACACCCGCAACTCCGTATATGACGCTGATCGGTATGTCCAGTTCGCCATTTTCATACTTTTTATACTCTTCGACCGACAGGCCTATCTTCTCCGCAACCGTCTCTTCCGTATATTCCATGACTTCCCGCAGCTCCCTGATGCGCATCGCGACCTGCACTACATTCTCATCCATGCGATATACCTCTCTTTCATCATAATAAATTTTATCATAACATATTTTTTTATTTTTGTATACCTGCCGCCCATATATGTACAAAATATTTACAACATACCCCTACATCGTGTATACTGTAAACAGATTAACATAGTATATTGTATTTGGAACATGCAGAGGTATCATCATGGCACACAGAAAGAAAGGCTCTAAAAACAAAGCGCTTACCGTACTTGTTATTATCATCATCGTCATTGCAGCCGTTTTCTTTATTCGTCAATCGTTGAACGGCAGCGCCTCCATCGTCTCTTCCACTGCAATTGCAGAGGGAGACAGGGCTGCATTTTCCTTTGAACCGGGAAAGCTGGGCGTGGCATATATCGATGTGGGTCAAGGAGACAGCATTCTCATTCAGTCTCCCGCAGGACGAACCATGCTGATTGATTCAGGCGAGTCCTATGCTCTCCCTGCCGTAAAAGACGCTCTCGACAGGAACGGCATCAAAAAAATCGACATTGTCGTCGGCACACATCCCCACAGCGATCATATCGGCTGCATGGCGGATATCATAAACAGCTACGATATCGGAGCCGTCTATCTGCCGAAAGTCTCCAACAATACATCAACCTATGAAAATCTTCTGAAAAGCATTCAGAAAAAAGGGTTGAAAATCAACACTGCCAAGGCAGGCGTTGCGCTGGATCTGGGCGCGGACATCAGCGCCGTCATGCTGGCACCCCTCAGCAGCGAATACGACGATACCAATAATTATTCGGCAGTCATTCAACTCACTTACGGCGGCACATCTTTTCTCTTTACCGGAGATGCCAGCACGCCGTCCGAAAAAGAAATGCTCAAGCACTACGGCGCCGAACTGAAAAGCGACGTACTGAAGGTAGGTCATCACGGCAGCCGCACTGCTACGTCAAAAAAATTTCTTGACGCCGTCGATCCCGGTTACGCCGTTATCTCCTACGGCAAGGACAACGATTATGGACACCCCACAGCCGAAGTGATGGAACGCCTCCGGAAGCGCTGCATTCCCATCTATCAAACCGAGCCGCTGGGAACGATATTGGCGACGTCCGACGGAAAAACGATTCTGTTCAACAAACAGGCCGACACCAGAATCGAGGTCGCCGAAGGCTCTGACGAGGCCGGCACAGCCCCTGCCGCCGCAGAACCGGAAACCGACAGCGCTGCCGTATATATTACGGCGAGCGGGAAAGCCTATCATAAAGAGGGATGCAGCTCTCTTAAGGAAAACTTCTCTCCCACGACTGTCAAAGATGCAGAAGAGGCCGGCTACGTCCCCTGCAAGAAATGTTTTAGCTAGGCGGTGGCGCAATGCTGATTATAGACAGAATTGAAGACGGGATTGCAACAATCGAATACGGAAGCGGTGCAGGTGTTTTTAATATGCCCGCCTCTCTCCTTCCCGGCACGGCCGCGGAGGGAGACGTTCTTCTTGTCTGCATAGATCAAAAAAGCGGAAGCGTGCCGGAGCACTTCCCCGAAAGTGAACTGCCGAAAGGCGCTTCGCGCCAAACGCCTCTTGCATTTTGTGTAGACCGAGAGGAAACAGATCGCCGCCGGGCGTCTGTTTCCTCATTGATGGACGATTTGTTTGTTTAAGTCTTTGTCCTGCTGTTCCGTTTATGAGGGCTAAGCTTTTGACAGTTTAAAAATCATACCACTGTTTTTGAAAATATCCACATGGGCCAGCTCATTTTTAATCTCGATTTTTTTGCCGGTCAGCAGACATATTCCCTGCGAGAAGCCATAAGAGCAGAGCAAGTCGTGCTGCTCTTTTTCCATGCACAGCCTAATGCCTGCAAAGTCCACAACAAAATCCAGATCGCTGTCGCTTCTGTTAATGAGGCAGAGGTATGCGCCGTTTTCCGCCGGATTTCCGAAAGCGTCTCTGCCGTCGAGAATATAGCGGAAAATCCCCACGACATTTTCACCGTAGAAGGCAAAGGAACACCGACCTACGCTTAACACATCGGTGTTACGGCGAATTCTGGAAAGAGATCTGTAAAAATACACAAGCGTCTGGTCGTGGATATGAAAAGGCTTTCTGTTGAACGGATCCTTAAGGCCGTCCATTCCCGTCTCATCTCCATAGTAGATTGAGGGCATCCCCGGCAGGACAAACTGCATGATGGCAGCCAGACGCTCCCGTTTTTCCCCGTCTCGAGCCTGATCCGGCAGCACGACAAATGTTCCCTGCTGTTCGCGTGTCATGTTTTCAATATCCACATCGATCGCCAACGCCGTTTTGATCCGCTCAATGTCATGGCTGGAGAGCAGATTCATTAGGCAGTAATACATCTCCAACGGATAGTTGCTCATCTGAGATGAGAGGAAATCCACCATCTCTCTGGCGTCCAGCCGTCCCAGCAGAAAATCCGCAGCCGCATTCCGAAACGGATAATTCATAACGCTGTCCAGCCCTTTTCCTAAAGCATAGGTTCTGTTTTTTCCGTAGCTCTGCTTTGTTGTGGCATCCTCCCAAACCTCGCCCAGCAGAAAGTTTTCACCATCCTCCTGCTTCACGGCCCTGCGGATGCTTTCAATGGTGTCATCCGGCAGCTCATCCGACACATCCAGCCTGTAACCGGAGGCACCCCGTTGAAGCCATTTTCTGATGACACTGTTCTCTCCCTCGATGACAAATTCCCGCCACGACTCGTCATGCTTTCTTACCTCGGGCAGTGTATCAAATCCCCACCAGCATTTATAGCTGTCCGGGAACTCGTCGAACTCATACCATGAATAATAGGGGGAGTCCTCGCCCTGATAAGCTCCCTTTGTTTTGTAGTTTCCCTTTTTGTTGAAATATACGCTGTCGGAACCGGTATGGGAAAACACCCCATCCAGAATGATCCTGATTCCCAGCTTTTTTGCCGTCCTGCACAGACTGATAAAGGCTTCCTCGTCTCCCAGTATTGGATCAATCCTGTTGTAATCGGACGTATTGTACCTGTGGTTGGAGTCCGCTTCAAAGATAGGGTTCAGGTAGATGACCGACACTCCCATGTCCGCCAGATAGGTTAGCGACTGCTCAATGCCCGCCAAATCTCCCCCAAAGAAATCATTCGGCGTATAAAATTCCTCTCCCGGCATGGGGAGATAGAACGGTGTTTCGTCAAAGCTGCCGTGCAGATAGACCGTCCTGCCCATCGCACGGTGGTAATCAATTCCCCTTCTCGCATTGGCAGAATTCCCTTGTGCATATCTGTCGGGAAAAATCTGATACATTACGGCTTTTTTATAGAAATCCGGTGTCTTGAAATCCCTGTCGTATACGGTCAGCTGATAGCTCAGCGGCTGATTGGAAAATAACTCTCCCCTTCCCGCCGTATGCCCCGGCCGACATCCGTAATAAAAGGTCTTTCCCTCTACTCCAATCTTAAAATAGTACCACAATACCATAGGACGGTCCGGCAGTTCAACTTCCGCCTCCCACCAGCCGTCGTGATGTCTGGCTTGAATTTCGTCGTGACAGCCTCCTCCGTTTAAGACTACGCTGACACCCAAAAGGCTCACGCCTCCCGCAAAAAGCCGCAGACATACCGTGCTTCCAGCAGGGCGTGCGCCCAGCGGATATCTGTAATCCGCCAGCCGCGATTCATGATAAATCAAATTACTGTATTGAAACATTTTCCCTCCCGTCAACGGGCCTCTTCCCCTATAGCGCGTCCAGCCCCCATATGAGCCTGTTGTAATCCTCTATCGTCCTGTCCGAAGAGAAAATACCCGATTTCGCCGTATTGATCGCCGCCATCCTCAGCCATTTATCCTTATCAGCATATGCCTTCAGCATCTCCTTATATACCTCAATATATGACTGTAAATCATACAGCAGATAATACTTGTCGGCCCGCTCATAATCTCCGAATACGAGAGAATGGTAGAGATCTGAGAACCGATGCTCCGGCGCGGACGCAATTGTCCCGTCGATCAGCATATTCAGCACATCCCTTATGGTGGAGTTCTTGGAATAAAGCTGTCCCGCATCGTATGTGTTGAAGCGCTCCATGTTCCTGATCTCGTCTACAGTGGCACCGAATATGAACATGTTCTCCGCGCCGACCTGCTCAAAGATTTCCACATTCGCGCCGTCCATTGTCCCGATCGTCACCGCACCGTTCATCATAAACTTCATGTTGCCCGTGCCGGACGCCTCCATCCCTGCCGTGGAAAGCTGCTCGGAAAGGTCTGTTGCCGGCATGAGGACTTCCGCCGCCGAGACGCTGTAGTTCTCTATGAACACCACCTGAATCATCCCGTTTACATCCGAATCGTTGTTGACCAGATCGGCAACCGAATTGATCAAATAAATGATATTTTTCGCCCGCATATACCCCGGGGATGCCTTCGCCGCAAAGAGGAACACAATCGGCTGTGTCAGGTTGTTTTTGTTTTCCTTCAGACATTTATAAAGATAGAGGATGTGCAGCACCTTTAAAAGCTGGCGCTTATATTCGTGAAGCCTTTTCGCCTGCACGTCAAACAGTGCATCCGGATTTACGGCAATGCCCTGGCGCTTCATGATATAGTCTGCAAGCCGCTCCTTATTTTTTCTCTTTACGGCAGCAAACTCATTTAAAAATTCCTGATCGTCCACAAATTCCAGCAGCTTGTCAAACTCCCTGTAATTTTTTGCAAACCCATCTCCGATTCTGCTCCTGATGAGCGCGGACAGCCCCTGATTTGCCTTCATAAGCCACCTGCGGTGGGTAATGCCGTTGGTAACGGCAATGAATTTTGACGGATCGATCAAATAATTGTCGCGGAACAGCGTCGACTTTAAAATATCCCCATGCAGCTGTGACACGCCGTTTACCTGCTTGCATACGGCGACGCACAGATTCGCCATGCGAATTTCGTTGTATGCTACGATGGACATGGCGCTGATGCGCTCAAAATCTCCCGGAAACGCCCTCCACAGCCTCTGGCAATATTTCTCGTTAATTGTCTCAATAATGGCATAGATGCGCGGCAGCAAAACGCGGAACAGGTCTTTCGGCCAGCACTCCAGTGCCTCTGTCAGAATCGTATGATTCGTATAATTGAAGATTCTGCCCGCAATATGCTCCGCTTCCTCCCAGCTCATGCCCTCCTGATCCATCAGAATTCGCATCAGCTCAGGAATTGCCAGTGTGGGATGGGTGTCATTGATCTGCACAACGACGTAATCGGGCAGCGTATGCAGATCTCCGTACAGCTGCTTATGGCGGTTTACCATAAACTGCATCGTAGCTGACGTAAAGAAATAAAACTGCTTTAAGCGGAGCTGCTTGCCCGCTTCATGGTTGTCCTCCGGATACAGAACCTTGGAAATCACCTCCGCCAGTTCTTTTTCCTCCATCGCGCGGATGTAGTCTCCCCTGTTGAAACACTGCATGTCAAGATTTTTCTTTGCCTTTGCGCTCCAGAGCTTCAGTGTAGCGGGTGCCTTCGTATTGTAACCCATGATGGGCATATCGAACGGCTCGGCGATCACAGTGCTGTAGTTATAATGCTCTATTTTGAGGCCTTCCTCCGTCCACACCTCATGTATCTCGCCTCCGAAATGCACCTCCACCTGCTGGTCCGGATTTTCGACTTCCCATACCTGCCCGGTCGAAATCCAGTCGTCCTCCATCTCCACCTGCTCTCCGTCCAGGATTCTCTGCTTGAACAAGCCGTGTTCATATCGTATTCCGCAGCCCACAGCCGGAAGGTCGAGCGTGGAAAGGGAGTCTAAAAAACATGCCGCCAGCCGTCCCAGACCCCCGTTCCCCAGAGCCGCATCGTTCTCCTCCTCTTCAATATCGTAGATGTCAATGCCAACCGACTCAAGCGCATCCCTGTATTTATCAAATGCGCCGAGATTGATCATGTTGTTGACCATCCCGCGTCCGATTAAGAATTCTGCCGACATATAGTACAGAACCTTTTTTCCGGACCGGCTAATCTCATTTTTCGCCGTCGTCCACCGATCCATCATCTCATCCCGTACACAGTAGGCGCACGCCATATACACCTGCTCCTTTGTGGCGGATTCCACTGTTTTGCCAAAACGGTGCTTGAGCTTTTTCTTAATCTCTTCCAGCACATCAAACGTGCTCGCATTCTCATTCATTCCAGAAATACTCCTTTGCAAGTCTCTTTATTTCATCAGCCGTACTTCACATCATCATATCATATAATCTGATATACTCCTTTGCGCACGATTCCATGCTGTTGTCCTCGGCCATAGCATTTTCAACCAGGCGGTTCCACTTTGCCTTTTGCCCATACACTCCGATGGCCATGCGTATGACATTCAGCATATCATGGGCATTATAGTTTGAAAAGGTAAAGCCGTTGCCCTCGCCCGTGTATTCGTTATAGGGTAATACCGTGTCAAACAGACCTCCCGTCTCTCTCACAATCGGCAGCGTGCCGTAGCGGAGTGCGATCATCTGGGAAATTCCGCACGGCTCAAACCGCGAAGGCATCAGAAACATATCGCTCCCCGCATAAATTCTCCTCGCCAACGCTTCGTCATAGCCGATCCGCACCGCCGCCTTGCCGCAGTAATTATAAGCCGCCTCCTGGAAAAAGCTCTCATATTCATTGTCACCGCTCCCTAACAGCACAAACCCAACGTCGTCAAACAGAATATCCCCCAGGACGCACTTCACCAAATCCAGTCCCTTTTGAGATGTCAGGCGGGACACCATGGCAATGACAGGCATATCGGCGCTGATTCCCAAGCTAAGCTCCTCAATAAGCGCCTCCTTGTTTTTCTTCTTTCCCGCCATATCGCGTTCGGAGTAATGATAGGGAATGTTTCCGTCCGTCGCGGGATTCAGCTCGTCTGCATCTATCCCGTTCAAAATTCCGGACAAATCTCTCTGCCGCGCATACAGCATGCCATCCATGCCCTCCGAAAAATACGGATTTTTAATCTCCTCCGCATAGGTCGGGCTGACCGTGTTGATTTTGTCCGCAAACACTAAGCCGCCCTTTAAAAAGTTGGCGTCGCCATACGCTTCAATATTCATGATGGAATCGCCGTCGCCCATGTCAAACACGTCCTTTGCAAAAGCTAGGTTAAACCTGCCCTGATAACAAAGGTTGTGTATGGTCAGAACGGATTTCACCGCTCCCTGCGGCGTATTTCTGTATCTCGTCTTCAGCAGCATAGCGATCATCGCCGTCTGCCAATCATTTAAATGGATCACCTCCGGCATGAAACCAATCACCGGAAGGCAGTCCACTATCGCTCTGGAGAAAAAGGCATACTGCTCGCCTTCCGCCTCTCCGCCTTTATAGATAGGACCTCCAAAGTAATACTCGTTATCCACGAAGTAGTAAATCACTCCGTTTTTTTCCATGGTTTCAACACCCACATACTGTGTGCGCCATCCCATGTGGATAAAGAAGTTGCAGATATGCTTCATTTCGTGCCTGTATTGCTCCTTGATCTGCCTGTGGAGCGGCATAATAACGCGCGCGTCCACGCCCAGCTTGTTGAGAGCCGGCGGCAGCGCTCCCACCACGTCGGCCAAACCGCCTGTCTTGGCAAACGGCATCGCTTCAGACGCCGCCAAAAGGACTTTCTTCACCTTCATTTATACCACCGCTCCTTTTTTGATGATTACAGGGTAATTTTCATTACCGATCAGCCTTCTGCCGGACCTCACATGCACCTGTTTATCGAGAATCCCGTTTTCGATCCAGCAGTTTTGATAAATCTCGCTGTCCTGCATGATCACGCTGTCCTTGACCGTAGAACCCTTGCCGATATAGACAGAACGGAACAGCACACAGTTTTCCACATTTCCTTCAATGACGCACCCGTTTGCGACAATGCTGTTTTTCACGTTTGCGGAATTGTCATACTTTGCCGGGACAGCGTCCTTGATCTTTGTATAAATGGGATGTCCTGTATGGAACAGTTCCCTTTGTACGTCAATATTGATCATATCCATATTGAGTTTAAAATATGACGCTACCGAAGTCAGCCGGCCCACATAGCCCTCATGCTTATAGCCGTATATTTTCAGCCTGTTCACATTGGGCATCAGCACATCCGAAACAAAACTGTATTTGCCGCGGGAAAGCGCATCCGCCACGAGATATTCCAGAAGATCCTTTCTCAAAAGATATGCGTCCATTCCGACACATGACGAGTTGGGCATCATGGAGTTAAACTCCATATCCGTCACCAGACCGTCCTCGTTAAAATACAGCCGCAGGTCTTTAAATCTGTCCGCATCGGACGGGATTCCCCTCTCCTCGTTATACAATATGGTTACGTCGGCATTTTTTTCGATATGAAAATCAATCAGGTCGTTGTAGGTCATGTTGTATATGGTATAAGAACCTGTCAGCAGACAGTACTGCTGCTTCGCCCTATGAATATAGCTCATGGAATTTTTCACAGCGTCGCAAAGCCCCCGGAAGCTGCCCCTGCTCTCCGCCGTGTCAAAGGGAGGCAGGATAAACAATCCGTCATTTTTCCTGTTCAGGTCCCATTCCTTTCCCGAGCCCAGATGATCCATCAGCGAGTGATAGTTCTTCTCCGCCACCACGCCTACGTTTCTGATGCCGGAGTTCACCATGTTGGACAGCTGGAAATCTATCGCCCTGTATCTGCCGCCGATGGGAAGCGCCCCGATCGCCCTTTTCGATACAAGTTCGATGAGCTTCATGTTTTGTTCACCTGCATAAATCAGGCCAAATGCGTCATTCAACATTTCAGTTTCCTCCCGGTCATATTGTCGCCAAGGGTTCTATCATTTCCCCTGCCGCTATCGTTTTATCATCTCCTACGTTCACGCCGGAGCCGATCACCGCGATTGCCTCTTCCCCGCCGATCATACAGTTCTTTCCAACCCGCACATCCTCGTCGAGAATACTCTTGATCACACTGCTGCCGCTTCCGATCACCGTATCCGCCATGATAATGCTGTCTTTTACGCAGGCGCCCGCCTCGACAACCGCTCCCGAGAAGAGAAGACTGTTTTCCACCGTTCCGTAAATATAGCACCCTTCCGAAACCATGCTGTTCTTGATTTCCGCGTCCTTGCTCGCATAGTGCGGCGGCTGAATGGGGTTTCTGCTATAGATTTTCCACCCATTATCGTATAGATCCAGATCGGGAGAGTTCTGGAGCAGCTCCATATTCGCCTCCCAGAGGCTGTCAATCGTCCCTACGTCCTTCCAATAGCCGGAGAAGGGATATGCGTAGAGTTTCTCTCCGCCCGCCAGCATAGCCGGTATGATATCCTTTCCAAAATCATTTGAGGAATCC
>QAKS01000104.1 GCA_003343685.1 Clostridiales bacterium
TCGGAGAATGATAAGGTATCGTCGGGTACAAAAGTGATCACGCTGACGGAAGCGCCGGTTTCGGCAGACTATGAACAGAATTACGTGGAAAGAGAAGAACAGAAGGATATTCTGAGCGCCCTGATGGAGATTGCAAAAACCAATTCGATTGTGTCTGATTTCAGCGGGACGATTGAAAGTGTAAATATTGCGGACGGGGTGACGGGCTCCTCAGGCAGTACGGACGACGGGAGCACTGTTTCCAATGTATCTGCCGATTATGACAGCGAGGGACTGACGGCAGCGCTTTTGTCCGATACAGAAGTCTCCGCTTCTGTGACGGATATCACAGATCTGTCCGGGCTGGCCATTACGGCGCCCGCTGCGGGAGAAAAGCCTCAGGCGACGGTTGCGGAGCAGACGGAGTATACTGGAATCGTAACATGGAATCCATCTCATGCAGAATTTGAAGGTGAGACGGCTTATACGGCGACGGTTATGCTGACGGCAAAAGCCGGGTATAAATTCGCACAGGGAATTGCACCGGTGTTTGCAGACGGAGTAGTGGGGAATATCACACTGAGCGGGGATACGGAGAAAAATGTACTCGGCTTTACCGTGACTTACCCCGCTACAGCGGCAGCAGAAGAAACGGAGCAGCCGGCGGAATCGGCGCAGCCTACTGAGAAGGCAGAGGCTTCGCAGAACACGCGGCAGCAGTCACAGGAAGCTGCAAAGGCTTCGGGAGGAAGCTCAGCCGGCGGGGGAGGGACGGCCTCAGCTGCCGGCGATACATCAATCACTGCAGCCAGCTCGGACAGCACGGAAGAATCGTCTGAAATTGTGGCGTTTACGGCGGTGGTCAGCGACAATGTAGCTCTCACTGTGAGCATCGACGAACTGGATATTCTGTCGGTTCAGGAAGGGCAGGAGGCAGCGGTTACGCTTGACGCAGTGGAGGGAAAAACGTTTACGGGTACGATTACAAATGTGGCAGAGGCGGCGAGCGAAGGCGGAAACGTCGCGACATACAGTGTGGAGATCAGTCTCGGCAGAGACGACAGCATAAAAATCGGTATGAGTGCATCCGCGACGATTACGATCGACAAAGCGGAAGATACGCTCAGGATTCCCATGGACGCCCTTCAGGAGGATGAAGACGGCGCTTATGTGTATAAAGCTGCTACAACCTCCGGAGAAGCTATGGGCGAAAAGGTCAGCGTCGAGACGGGAATTTCCGACGGCGATTATGTGCAGATACTTTCCGGTCTGTCGGAAGGAGATGTTGTGGCCTATATTGCGGCGGTAAGCGAGGAAAATGAAGACCGAATGATGTCCATGATGCAGGGAATGAACATGGGCGGCGGAGGAATGCCGGGCGGCGAACGCCCCGATAACGGACAAAGCGGATCCGGTGTCCCCGGCGGCAGACAGTGATATGGCGGTGACAATATGATCATTCGGTTAAAGGACGTATCGAAAATATATACTATCGGAGATGAGACGCTGTATGCTCTGAACAAGGCGTGCCTTTCCATCGAAAAGGGAGAGTTTGTCGCAATCATCGGGCCGTCGGGCAGCGGAAAATCTACAATGATGAATATTATCGGGTGTTTGGATACGGCGGACGAGGGCGAGTATGACTTTAACGGCCAGCCTATAGAGGACTATACGGAGGATGAGCTGGCGCGCATCAGAAACAGGGAGATCGGCTTTGTATTCCAGAACTTTAATCTTCTGCCCAAGCTTACGGCAATTGAAAATGTGGAGCTTCCGCTCGTTTATCAAAACATGCACAGCAAAGAGCGGCGGGAGAGGGCGCAGCTTGCCCTTGAAAGGATGGGGCTGAGAGAACGGGTAGGTCATAAGCCGACGGAGCTCTCCGGCGGACAGCAGCAGCGCGTCGCCATCGCGCGGGCGCTTGTTACAGAGCCGTCGCTCATACTGGCGGATGAACCGACGGGAAATCTCGACAGAAAGACGGGCTGCGAGATCATGAGCCTGTTTCATAATCTGCACGAGGCGGGAAATACGATTGTCCTGATCACGCACGACGATTCTGTGGCAAATGAGGCGCAGCGGAAAATCAGAATTCTGGACGGACGCGTAAACGAGGGGGGTGGAGACAATGACCGTACAATCGTTTAAAATGGCATTCAGTTCCATTACCTCTAACAAGCTGCGCTCCTTTTTGACCATGCTGGGAATTATTATTGGCGTGATGTCTGTGGTGGTGTTGATCTCCATTGTGAACGGTACGACGAGCAGCGTTACCAGCCAGATCGAAGATATGGGAAGCAATCTGCTGACAGTGAATGTGAGGGACACGCGATACGGCAGCATATCTATGAGCGACCTTACGGAAATAGAGGACGAATACGACACGATTGCGCATACTGCGCCGGTGCTCACGTCGACCCAGACAGCAAAGGCCGGAACGAATACCTATTCGGCCACCATAACGGGGACGACGCCGTCCATGCAGTCCATCAAGGAAACGGAGCTGGCGTCGGGGAGATATCTCAAAACACCTGATATTGAGAGCGGCACGGCAGTGGCGGTGATTGGATATACGGTGGCAGACGAGTTGTTTTCACGGCAGGACGTGGTCGGCGAGAAGGTAAATATCGGCGGAAGGACGTTTAAAATCATAGGCGTATTTACGGAAAGCGGAGAGACATCCCTGCTCTCCTGCGACACGTCGATCGTCATACCCTATACCACGGCACAGCATTTGCTTCTGGAAACGGGCGTGACCACATTTTATGCGTCCGCGGCTTCGGCGGGAGAGGCGGATGCGGCAGAGGAGGATTTGAATGCGGCTATGCTGGAGCGTATGAGGAACGACGAGGACGCCTTCTCCGTGTCGAATCAGTCCGCGATCCTGGAGACGATGGAGTCCGTAACCGAGAGCATGTCTCTGATGCTGGGTGGTATAGCGGGGATTTCCCTGCTGGTCGGCGGCATCGGCATTATGAATATCATGCTTGTGTCGGTAGCGGAACGCACACGTGAAATTGGGATCAGAAAGGCGATCGGCGCCAGCAGAAAGCGGATTTTGCTGCAATTTCTGATTGAGGCGCTTGTGGTGAGCGTGTTGGGAGGTGTGATTGGACTGCTCCTCTCCGTCGGTCTGTTGGAGCTGATTCAGTATGCGGCGGATATTGCCTATACGCTGTCCGGAAATGTCGTACTGCTTGCTCTCGGCTTTTCGCTCCTGGTCGGCGTGGTGTTCGGAATCTATCCGGCAAATAAAGCCGCCGGATTAAAACCGATTGATGCGCTCAGAACGGAGTGAAATACAGCGGCAGAAGAAAAATGCCGTTCCCTCTATAGAGAGAACGGCATTTCAGTCTGTCAAAAAGCCTTCGCCTGCGATAAAAGATTTTTAAGGATATTTCACTGCAAAGCGCTTAGCGGGGACGAGTAAAAGGCGCGGTCGTAAACGCGGCAATGTGTCCAAAAAGGCGCTTGCGCCTGACAAGCAAAATCCCCCTTGCAAAAGGGGGATTTTTGAAGGATACTCTAGATTTCTTCAAAAGCGTCCTTTCCCAGACCGCAGACGGGGCATACCCAATCTTCGGGGACATCTTCCCAGGCAGTACCCGGAGCGACGCCGTTGTCGGGATCACCCTCAGCGGGATCGTAAACATAACCACACGGACATTCGTACTTCATAACTGTTACCTCCTTATAATGATGGACCTAAAACTTTATGACATCCTTAAACTGTGCGTGCTCTTCGATCGCAGTCGTAAGAGAAGCCATTTTGGATGTATCGCCTATGAGTATTACACCTGACAGTCTGTTGTTCAGGAAATAATACTTCTCATAAGACCCGCGTATGTCGTCCCGGAATTCAACGGTTCTGTAGGGCTTATCCTGCTTGCCGTTGTCTCCCAGCGCGAACAGGCTGGTGCCCATGCCGTTAAACGTGAGCGCGCCTGAAACAGTCTCATAGCTCATGGCGTCTCCCGCAGCGCTGGCACCCGCCACCTTGCCCATCTCCACAGCTTCGGACCACAGGGCGTAGTTGATACCGGAATATTCTGCGCAATCCCCGCAGGCGTATACATCGTCAGCGCTGGTTGCCATATGTTCGTTGACAACAATAGCTCTTTCCGTATAGATGCCGGCTGCCTGTGCGATTTCAACATTGGGCTTTACGCCGCAGGAGATGATGACAATATCGGCGGGGAAGCTTTGGGCGTTGTTCAGCTCTACAGCGTCGCCCGTGATTCGAGACACAGCTGCAGAAGAGACGAGGTTGATTCCCTGCTTTTTCATAATTCCGCCCAGAATGTCCGCAGCGCCTGCGTCCAGCTGCCGCCCCATAATCTGCGGGCTGGCCTCCAGAACGGTGACGTTCAGCTTGCTCTTATGAAGCTCCCATGCCGCCTCCAAGCCCAAAACACCGCCTCCGATGACGACAGCGTTCTTCGCGCCGTCCAGCAGCGCGCGCACCCTTCCTGCATCCGCAATGGAACGGATTGCTACCACATGCGGCTGGTCTGCACCGGGGAACGGGGGAATGAAGCAATGCGCGCCGAGAGCGTAGATCAGCTTGTCATATGAAATTTTTCTGCCGTCTGTGCAGGTCACGATCTTTTTTTCTGTATCGACAGCCTGAACAACCGTATCATTTGTAACAGTAATGCTGTTTTCCTCATACCACGAACGGTCGCTGATTGCCAGCTGCTCGCCGGTAAAGTCCGCCATCATGGACTTGGTCAGCATGGGACGGTTGTAGGGCAATGGTTTTTCACCATAGATCAGCTCTATTTTACAGGATGTATTGCGCTGGCGTATTGCCTTGGCCGCATTGTAGGCCGCCGCACCGCCGCCGATGATTACAAAGCGCTCGTCAGTATTTTTGGAGAAGCCGGTGTAATCGTCGTCCACGGGAACAAAGTTCTCTTTTCCCACACCGCAGACCGGGCAGGATTCCAGCGACGAATCGAACACCTCACCGCAGACAAGGCATTTTACGAGCTGCGGCTTGCCGGAGGCCGGCGCCAGGCGGTCGTTGTCCTTTCCGAGCAGCTTGCAGCCGAAATTGTAGCCGAAATCGTAGGCGTCAAGAAGCTCGTTTTCGCTCGGCTTAAACCGCACGCGGAAGCCGTCCAGAACTTTGAGCTTCAGCTGCTTTAAACGCTCGATAATGTGAGGGACGCCCTCTCCGCTCCAGCCATAGCTGCCGAAGGCACTGGCAAGCTTGCCCTTGTGTATGGGAGAAAACATCGATGTTACGAGAGACCAGATCGGCGCGAGCGCCTCGCCGATAATCGTCGGCGTGCCGAACAGCAGGCCGTCGGCAGCTGTAATGGCGGCAGAGACCTCCGCCGCGTCAGACGTCACCATATCGTAGGAGACAACGTCGATATCGCCGCTGTCGGTGATTCCCTTTTCAATCTGCTCTGCCAGCTGTTTCGTATAGCCATAGGCGCTGACATAGGGGATCACAACTGATTTGCGGGGTTTTGCAGCGGGAGCTGCGCACCATTCGCGGTAGGTTTGAATCAGCTCTTCAATATGGCTGTCCAGCACGGGGCCGTGACCGGTGCAGATCATATTGATGTCCAAGCCGTCGATGCGGTTCAGCGCTTTTGTCATATACGGGTTTTTATAAGGCCCTATGATGTTGTCAAAATAGTATTTGGCGGCGCGCATATACCCTTCCTCGTCCGTGACGGTGCTGCGCAGAATTCCCTCATGGCTGTAGTGGGAGCCGAAAGAGTCGCAGGTGAAGAGAATGCCGTCCTCAATCAGATAGGAATACATGGTGTCCGGCCAATGCAGGTTGGGCAGCACCATGAAATGCAGCGTTTTGCCGCCTAACTGGAGAACGTCGTTTTCTTTGACGGGAATGCTGTAAAAATCACGGTTGACAATATGCTTTAAAAAACCGAGGGCGGTCGCTGTGCCCACAATTTTAATGTTCGGATTCTGTTCGATGAGCTTTTCAATGCTCCCGGCGTGGTCGGGCTCGGTATGGTTTACAACAATATAATCGATATCACTGATATCGACGATCTCCTTTAAGGAGCTTTCAAATTGGTCGTAAAATTTGAGCTTTGCCGTTTCAATGAGGGCTGTTTTTTCGTTTCCTTTTAACACATAAGAATTATATGTAGTGCCGAACTCCGTCCGCATGACGATATCGAACACTTCAAGATCGGGATCAAGTACGCCGCAGTAGTATAAACTGTCCGTCAGTTTCTTCATAGTTACCTCCATATTGACTTATTGATAGTAGTAGTATATCATTTGTATATAAATTATTCTGTTGCATTTGCAACAAATCGGAGCGTTTTTACAGAAAATGGATATAAAACTATTTGACGGAATAGCCCCAAAGGATAGAAAACAGATTATGGAGTGCTTTGGCGCGCGGACGGAGAGTTTTAACGAGGGCGAGACGATTTTGTCCTATGGGCAGGGAAACAGATCAGTAGGGATCGTTTTGGAAGGGATGGTCAATATTGAGAAGACAGACGCAAACGGAAACAGAATGATCATGGAGCAGGTGGATGCCGGAGAAATTTTCGGAGAAATGATTGCCTTTTCCAGATTGGCGCAGGATGATTTTGCGGCGGTTACGGAGGAGGCTTGTATAGTTGTATTTTTCGACAATGAAAAGATCAGCCATCCGTGCGGAAAGCTGTGTGGTTTCCATCTGAAAATGATTGATAATATGCTTGCGATCATGTCTCAAAAGTCGATGAAGCTGTCGGAGCGAGTTGTTGTGCTGTCCAACCGGTCTATCCGGGAAAAGCTGCTCCACTATTTTTCCATACTGGCGGCAAAAAACGGAAGCAGAACCTTTCGCCTGCCGGTGACGGGCGTATCTCTGGC